>NZ_JBPGXU010000048.1:0-28133 GCF_056755675.1 Luteibacter sp. KNZ12-1A
GGTCGGCTCCCACCGGGCCAGGCAGGGTCTCTCTCATCAGGAAGAAAAGGCGGCTCCTGGTGGGAGCCGACCCTGTCGGCGATGCCCTGCCTCAAGTCCCCTCGCGCTTCGACATCGGCTCACGCGCACGGCTCGCCTCGTCGTCCGAGTGCACCTCGAACCACACCGCGTTGAGGATGCCGAAGGTGCAGGCCAACCCCAGGCCGAGAATCCAGGCGAAATACCACATGGCGTTGCTCCTTCAGTACAGGTCGTGCGACTTGCGCACGTGTTCGAGGGTGACGCGGCCGCGCATCACGCGATAGACCCAGCCCGTGTAGAGCAGGATGATCGGAATGAACACCACGGTGACGCCGAGCATGATCAGCAACGTGCCGCGACTGGACGAGGCATCCCACACGGTAAGGCTCGACGCGGGGTCCAGCGACGACGGCATCAGGAAAGGGAACAGCGCGAGCCCCGCCGAAAGGATCGTGCCGGCAACGGCGAGGCAGCTGGAGAAGAAGCCGCCGAAGCCGCGTCGGCCCACGTACAGCTGCACGCCGAGCGCACCGGCGAAGGCGAGTACCGGCGCGGCCCAGAACGCGGGATGGGTCATGTACCCGGTGAACCACGACGCGCCTACCGCCACCTGCTTCGCCAGCGGATTGGACAGCCCGCCCGCCACCACCGGTCCGGAGATCGCGTACCCGGGAATGCCGTAGGCGAGCCACACGCCGGCCAGCACGAAGAGGACGAGATAAACGAGCGAGGCGATGCGCGCGATCTTCGCCGCACGTTCCGCGATGACGTGGTCGGCCTTCATCGCCGCCCAGCTCGCACCGTGCGCCAGCAGCATGCTGAGGCTGACCAGCCCGGAAAGCAGCGCGAACGGACGGAAGAGGCCGAAGAACCCGCCTTCCCACGACATGCGCAGGTCGCCGTCGTAGCGGAAGGGCAGCCCCAGGAAGAGGTTGCCGAAGGCCACGCCGCACACCAGCATCACGATGACGCCGGAGGCGATCAGGCTGTAGTCCCATACGGCCTTCCAGCGTGGATCGGGCATCTTCTCGCGGAAGTTGAAGCCGACCGGCCGGATGATGAAGGCCACGAGCAGCACGAACATGGCGACATACAGGCCGGAGAACGATGCCGCGTACAGCAGCGGCCACGCGGCGAATACCGCGCCACCACCCAGGATGAACCATACCTGGTTGCCTTCCCAGGTGGGCTCGATGGTTTCCAGTAGCACGGTGCGCTCGTGCTCGTCCTTGCCGAGCACGCGCAACAGTGCCGCCACGCCGAAGTCGAAGCCGTCCATGATCGCGAAACCGATCAGGAGGACGCCGATGAGCGCCCACCAGATGATACGCAGGGTGTCGTAGTCGAACATGAGGTTCTCCTTCAGGCCGTCTGCGCGGTAACGGGGAGGGTGTCCGCTTGCTTCGGCCACATGCCGAGACCATCGGGGCCCTTGCGGGCGAACTTCACCATCAGGTAGCCATCGATGACTGCGAGGGCGGTATAGAAGAGCACGAAGCCGCCGAGCGAGATCCAGACCTGCCCCGCGGTGAGTGACGAAGCCCCCAGTGCCGTCGGCAGCACGCCTTCGATCGCCCACGGCTGGCGGCCATATTCCGCGACGATCCAGCCCAGCTCCGCGGCGACCCATGGCAGCGGAAGGCTCCACAACGCGGCGCGGAGGAAGCCACGTCCGTCGAGGCGGCGCTTGCTGGCACGCCAGAACGCATAGGCGAACAACGCGATGAAGTAGAGCCCGCAGGCCACCATGATGCGGAACGACCAGAACAGCACGGGGACGTTCGGGATCGTGCTGTCGGCGGCCTTCTGGATATCGGCCGGGGTGGCCTTTCGCGGATCGTCGATGAAGCGCTTGAGCAGCAGGGCGTAACCCATGTCCTTGTCATGCGCGGCGAGGATCGCCCGGGCCTGCGCATCGTCCTTGTTCTCGCGCAGGACGAGCATCGCATCGTACGCCTTGATGCCGTCGGCGATGCGCAGCTTCGCATCGTCCACCAGGCTTGCGATGCCGATGATCGGTTCGTCCAGGGACCGCGTACCCATCAGGCCCATCACCCAGGGAATACGGATGGCCGCATGCGTTTCGTGGGTCTTGACGTCGGGCAGGCCGAACAGCGTGAAGGAGGCCGGCGCGGGCTCCGTCTCCCACATGGCCTCGATGGCCGCCATCTTCATCTTCTGGTTTTCGGACACGGTGTATCCGGACTCGTCGCCGAGCACCACCACCGACAAGGATGCGGCGAGGCCGAAGCTCGCGGCGACCGTCATCGAGCGCTTGGCGAACTCGATGTTGCGCCCGCGCAACAGGTACCAGGCGCTGATCGAGAGCACGAACATCGCGCCCATCGTGTAGCCGGCGCTCACGGTATGGACGAACTTGGACTGCGCCACGGGGTTGAAGATCACTTCACTGAACGAGGTGACTTCCATGCGCATCGTCTGCGCGTTGAACGCCGCGCCGACGGGGTTTTGCATCCAGGCGTTGGCGATGAGGATCCACAACGCCGAGAGGCTGGTGGCGAGCGCGAGGAACCAGGTCACCAGCATGTGCTTGACGGGCGAGATGCGATCCCAGCCGAAGAAGAACAGGCCGACCAGGGTGCCTTCGAGGAAGAAGGCCATCATGCCTTCGATCGCCAGCGGCGCGCCGAAGATGTCGCCCACGTAGTGCGAGTAGTACGCCCAGTTGGTGCCGAACTGGAATTCCATGGTGACGCCCGTGGCGACGCCCATGGCGAAATTGATGCCGAACAGCACGCCCCAGAACTGGGTCATGCGCTTCCATATCTCGCGCCGCGTCATCACGTACACGCTTTCCATGATGGCGAGCATGAAGGCGAGGCCCAGCGTGAGGGGAACGAAGAGGAAGTGGTAGAGCGCCGTCAATGCGAATTGCAGGCGTGACAGGCCGACGACATCGGGGTCGACGATCATGGCTTGATTCCCTGGGTGGAGGCGGAAGCGGGCGCGAGCACCCGGCCGATACCGGCGGGCGAGACGTCCGCGCGGGGCAAGGGCCGGATGGCCACGTACCAGATGAGCATGAGCACGGCGAGCTTGGCGACGACGATCACGGAAAGCTCGAAGACGAGCTTTCGCAGTGGCTTGTCACGCCATCGGCGGCGCCTGGGTGGACTGTCGACAACCATCGGTGCGACTCCCTCGTTCCTGCGAACATCTGCACGGCATCGTAAGCCGGGCATGCCCCGCGCGGCCGGTGGCCGATTGTCGCAACCGGCTGACCGCGTATCCTTCCACTTCCCCCTTTTGCCGCAGCATATCCCTCCATGGCCGAGAGTAAAGTGCGTTACGCCTCAGTGGACGTGCTGCGCGGAATGACCGTGGCGGCCATGCTGCTGGTCAACGATCCCGGCGACTGGGGCCATGTCTGGTGGCCGCTGGAACATGCCGCATGGAACGGCTGTACGCCGACCGATCTTGTTTTTCCGCTGTTTCTTTTCATCGTGGGGACGTCGGTGTCGCTGGCCATCGTGCCCCGGATCGAGGCCGGTGCCGCGAAGGCGCTTATTCGGCAGGCGGCCATGCGCCGAGCGCTGCGCATCGTCGGGCTGGGCTTGCTGCTGAACCTCGTGGCCTGGCTTGCGATCCCCGAGGCACACCTTCGCCTTCCGGGCGTGCTGCAGCGGATCGGGATCTGCTTCGCGGCGGCGGCCCTGCTCGCGGTGCACACGCGGCCACGCACGCGCGATGTCCTGTTCGTCGCTCTTCTTGCCGTTTATGGGGTGGTGCTGCTGGCCGGCGGCATGGCGCCGTGGACGAACCTCGCCAGCCGGCTGGACTCGACGGTGTTCGGGGCATTCGTCTATGCGACGGATCCGGCCACCGGCCGTGGGCACGACCCGGAAGGACTCCTGGCGACGCTGCCGTCCGTGGCGACGACCTTGCTCGGCATGCGTGCGGGTGCCTGGTTACGCGCGGGCGATACAAGGAAGCTGGCAGCGGCGGCGGTCGCGTGCCTTGTCCTGGGATGGCTGGCGCAGGGGCTGTGGCCGTTCAACAAGAACCTGTGGACGCCAAGCTACGTTCTGTGGACGGGTGGTTGGTCGTTCGCGTTGCTGGCGGTCGTCCACGAACTGGTCGATCGCCGCGGCTGGCGCCTGCCCGGCCGTGCCTTCGGCCTCAACGCGATCGCCGCGTATGCCGGCTCGGGCCTGATGGTGTACCTGCTGATCGCGTTGGGCATGGCGGCCCCGTTGTACCGCCATGCCTTCGCGTCGTGGATGACGCCCTTGTTCGGGCCGTATGTGCCGTCGGCCGCCTGGGGTGTCGTCTTCGTCACCGTGTGGTGGCTGGTGGTGCGCTGGATGGATCGGCGTGGGATCTACCTGAAGGTCTGAAGCACGAACGCGTCCCTGGTCAGGTTCTCCGGCGCATCCGCCGTGCAGACCACGTCGTCTTCGATCCGGATGCCGCCGTACTTGCGGAACGCCTCCACCTTCACCCAGTCGATATCCGCCGCGAACGGCTTGTTCTTGAGTTCGGCCAGCAGCATGTCGATGAAGTAGAGGCCGGGCTCGATCGTCACCACCATGCCGGGCTCGAGTTTCCGGGTGAGGCGCAGGTACGGATGCCCCTCCGGCTTGGCGATCGTTCCGCCGGTCTCGGATGCCTGGAATCCCGCCACGTCGTGCACTTGCAAGCCGATGCCATGGCCGAGGCCGTGGGGGAAGAACGCGGCCGAGACTCCCGATTCGACGGCGCTTTCCGCGCTCATGCGGATGAAGCCGTGCTCGCGCAGCACGCCGGCCAGCACGTGATGGGCGTGCACATGCAGCTCCGGATAGCTCTGGCCCGCACGCACCTTGGCCACGAACGATTGCTCGGCGGCGTCGACCGAATCGATCAGGGCCTGGAATTCGCTCGCGTGCGCGCCCGCGTACGTGCGCGTGATGTCGCTGGCGTAACCCGCGGCGCTGGCGCCTGCGTCGATCAGGAAGGAGCGGCTTTCGGCCGGCGCCTTGCGGTCGAAGTTCGTGTAATGCAGCACCGCGCCGTGCTCGTTGAGCCCGACGATGCTGGCGTAGGGCAGTTCGGCATCGATCTGGCCCACGGCGGTGAGGTAGGCGAGGTGGATGCCCAGTTCGCTTTCGCCGTCACGGAAGGCTCGCTCGGCGGCGCGGTGACCGCGCGTGCCGCGCCGGCTGGCTTCGCGCATCAGCTCGAGTTCGTACGGCGTCTTGTACGCACGGTGGTAGTGCAGGTGGTCGATCACCGCGGCCGGGTTGTTCGCGCACACGTCCTGCAGGTTGCAGAACTGGTCGCCGATGATGGCGCAACGCGAGAGGGCGGCCGGAAGCTCGGCGATGGCGTCCGCGGGCTTGCGCACCACGACGATGTCGAAATGATCGACCCAGTAGCCGGAGGGTGCCTCGGGCACGACGTGCCAGTAATCGCGTGGCTGGAGGAACACGAGCTTCGGCTTCTCGCCGGGCGTGTAGACCAGCCAGCTTCCGGGGGCGTCGGTCAGCGGCAGCCAGTGCTTGAAATGGGGGTTGGTGACGAACGGGTAATCCTGGTCGTCCAGGAATTTGGTGATGGGGCGGCCGGCCGGTACCACCAGGTGGTCGAAACCGCCGCGCGCCAGCGCGGTATCGGTGCGCTCGCGCAAGGTGGCGAGGTGCTGCGGATAAAGCGCGGCCAGCGCATCGTTCATCGGGAGTCTCCGGGGGCGTGGGGCAAACCGCAATGGTGCGCCTCCGCCGGCCCATCGCCAACCCCGGAATGCCATTCAGGCCTTGGCGAACACCACGGTGTAGTCGCCGGCGATATCGCCCAGGCGCTGTCGCAACGCGGTGGCGGCATGTTCGTCGCCGTCGCGGGTGAGGCCCTTGAGGTGCGCGCCGTACAAGGTGATGGCGAAGTGGCCCACGGCGAAATCGTTGGCGGGCGACCGCCACAGGTGCAGGGGCGTCCATGTGGCGCAGGAAGGACAGGCCACATAGGCGGAATCGGGCGCGTCGCACCATACCGCGAGTGCTTCCTCCAGGGCTTCGCTACCCTCGTCGCCGGGGGCCAGTGTCTCCCGGCATTCGGGACAGCGGATGACGAAGCCGCCGTCGTAGCGGCAGAAGATCCCGTTCTCGCGGCCGCCGTCCACCATCCGCGCGCCGCCGTTGCCGTCCTCGCGCCAGCGGTGTCCGCTGGCATGCAGGCCGATGGCCCGGATCCCGGTGTCGGCCACGAGCCGCTCGTCGAGCACGCGGAACCGCGTTTCCTCGTCGCCGGTGGGCAGGGGTGAAATGGTGCCGTCCCCGACGAGGTGCAGGTACAGGCTGGTCGCGGCCGCCGCGGCGTCGTCTCGCTCGAGGTCGGTGTCGACCAGGATGGTGGTGGCATCGCTCATGAGAAGCGATGGTGGTCCTCCATGTGGGGCGTCGTAAAGCATGGGAGAGCCTTCCGTTCAGTCCGCGGGTGGTCCGATCCATTCGTCGATGGCGCGCACGTCGTCTTCACTCGCCGCGACGATACGGTATCCGGCCCAGTACTGTCCCGCAGACGCGGCCGGTTCGTGCCACTGCTCCTGGATGCCGATTTCGACCCTGTGTTCGCGATGTTGGGCATCGGGAAGGGTGAAGACCACCTGTTGCACCACGCCACTGCGCGGCGCATGGCCGACGAGCAGCATCAGGCCGGTGGCCGAGAGGTTGCCGAGCTGACCGACCACGCCTTCGCTCATGACGTCGATCACCGGCATCGGCGAGCTGGCCCGCTTGCGCGGCGCGCGGCGTTGTTCGAATCCGGATTTCATGCGCGGCCCGCCTGGCGTGTATCGCCTGCGCCTTCGCGGCGGAGGTTGCGTGCCACCGCCTGCCATGCGCGGTCGACGATGGACATCTTCTGTTCCTTCCATTCGCGCGCGTCACCCTTCGCGATCAGCCGGGCGAGGCGGGTGAGATCCATGTCCTCGCCGCGGCCACCGCGCTGGTTCACGAACAGGCAGCGGCCGGTGGTCGGGGAGAACCACGCGAGCTTGCGCAAGGCGATGCCGCCGTCGGCCTGGACGAACTCGAACCAGGTGCCGAAACGCAGGCTGGCGAGGCCGTCGTACACGGCGCGCGCGGCCGGATCGAGCGGGGTCGGCCGCACGGGGCCCGCGGGCTCGCCGTGCGCGGTGCCTTCGCCCAGGCGTGGACGCTGCTTGAGCCGCACGGCGACATCCGTGGGTGTCAGGCTATCGTCGCCATGCCGCGCGGGGCCATCGAACAGGCCGGCCGCGACCTGGGCGGCTTCAGAGGGATGCATGCCCAGGTGCTCCAGCCCGCGCTCCACGTCCTGGCGCAGCTTGCGCGCGTCGGGAATGGGCCGCCGGCCGAGCAACTGATCGGTGACGCCCAGGCAATAGAGGAAGGCCTCGCCGTTCTCGCCGCCTCGCAGGATATGCAGGGCGAGCACGTCGGCCCATGTGCGTTCGAGCAGGATGCGCAGTACGCCCCGCGGTGCGGCGCCGCGGACCATGCGTTCGGCCATGATGTCGGTGGCGCGCTGGCGTGCCCGTTCCAGCCGGTCGCGTCCTTCCATGGCTTCGATCTGGCGTCGCTCGGCGACATGCGCCTTGCGCGACAACAGGGCGATCTGTTGCTCGATGTCGGCCCGCCATGCGGGGTCGATCACCTGGGCGTGGCTGGCTTCCACGACCAGTCGTTCGAGGCGGTGGACCAGTGCCGCGTCCGGTTCGCCTTCGGCCGGGTCGAGCCAGTGGTGCGCCGCCTCGCTCACGGTATCGAGCAACTGGCGCGCGGGGTGCTCGGGCTGGTCGAAGAAACCGCGATCGTTCACCGCCGCGCGCAACATGGGCCACTGCAGGCCGCCGAGGACGGCGTGACCGGGGCTTGCCGCGCCGAGCTGCTGGCCCAGGCTCTGGAACAGGCGCGCGGTGAGTTCGACGGTGTCGCCTTGCTCGAGGGTGAGTTCGGCGGGTGGTGAACCGGCCGGACGCGCGCGGTTCAACTGATGGATCAATTCGTCGCGCAGCGCCTGCGCGCTGCGGATCTCGCGTTGCGCCGCGTCGGTGACGTCGACGACATGGCCCTGCAGGGCGAGCAGGGCGGTCTGCAACTCGTCGTCCGACGCCAGCCGGCCCGGTGCGAAACCCGCGCCGCGTCCGGTTTCCATGCGCCGGGCGAGCAGGCTGCGCAGGCCCTCCAGTACACCGATATGGCCTTCGACGAGCGTGGCGGCGCCCGCATCGGGCGGCGGGCCGCCGGTGCCTGGCTCGGTGGCGTTCGCACGGCGGTCGGTGGCGGGCGCCGGGGTGACACGCACGTTCGGGTAGACGCGGAAGCCCGGCAAGATGCCGCGCGTGCGGAAATGTTCGTTGAGTGCGCCGTAGAAGGCCTCGCCGTGGCCGAGCACGCGCGCATCCACCGCGTGGAACAGGAGCAGCCTGTGCGCGATCGACAAGGGCATCGGCATGACAGCGTCCTTCAGCGCGGCGATGAGCGCCCGTGGACCGGCGGGCAGGGCCTCGCCCTCCAATGGAGGCGTGCCGGCCAATACCGCGAGCCGGTAGCCGAGTTCGAACAGGCTGCTGGCGCTGCGCGCTTCGCCGCGCGCCGCCATGCTCGCCAGCGCGTCGGCCTGTTCCTGCTCCTCGGGATCGACCAGGCTGAGCGTCAGGTGTTCGCCCGCGGTGGAAGCCTTCTGTTCGCTCATGTCGCCGAGCCGGCGGAAGCGCTCGGACAGATGCGCGGCGAACCGGTTCCTGAAGCCCGGGCCATCGCGTTCGACGATAGTCCGGCTTTCGAAGCAGGCCTGTTGTTCGAGATGGTTGCGGCTGCTTTCCGCGGCGGCGAACAGGCGCTGGTCGAAATCGCGCAGCGAGTCGCGCAAGGGCATGTCCAGCCAGGTCAGGCACAGCGAAAGCCCCTGCTGCGCTTCGCGTTCCGCACGCGGCGACAGGGCGACGGGATGCGGTCCCGTCCGGCCGTACGGCGGTTGCGTACCTGCAGTCATTCGAGAGGTCCTCCCCGACCTTGCCTGCGAGTTTAGGAGTCCATCCCATGCAGGCGCCAGCGCATCGACGGCCCGCTTATGGCTTAGGGCGATTGGACTAGGCCGCGGGGCGGTCAGGCCATGAACGCTTCGATCACGTCGTTCAGAAAGCGCTGGCCCAGGGCGGTTGTCCTCAGTGTCGCGTCATCGTGGACCAGCCAGCCCTTCGCCACGCAGGTCGCCAGGGCGGGGGCTATGACGGCCTGCGACAGGCCGGTTCGCTCGGCGAAATCCGCCATCGGAACCCCGTCGATCAGCCGCAACGCGTTGAGCATGTATTCGAACGGCAGGTCGTCGAGGGCGACGAGGTTATCGCCGCCGATGCGGGCGGGCTGGCCGGCGCTGGCGAGGTAGGCCGCGGGCAGCCGGGTTTTCCAGCGACGGCGCACGCCGTTCGCGTCGCTGATCTTCCCGTGCGCGCCGGCGCCGATGCCCAGGTAATCGCCGAAACGCCAGTAGTTCAGGTTGTGCGCGCAGCGCCGCCCCGGCAGGGCATATGCCGACACCTCGTATTGCCCGTATCCCGCTTCACCGAGCCGGGCCTCGCAAGCTTCCTGGATCGCCCACGCGTCGTCGTCGTCGGGCAGTGGCGGCGGGTTGGCGGCGAACGCGGTGTTCGGTTCCAGGGTGAGCTGGTAGTGAGAGACATGCGTCGGCCCCAGCGCGACGGCGCGATCGACGTCGTCGATCGCACCGTCCAGGGTCTGTTCGGGCAGGGCGTACATCAAGTCGATGTTGATGTTGCCGATGCCGGCATCCTGCGCCTGGCGAACCGCGTCGGCCGCTTCGCCGGCCGAGTGGATACGGCCCAGGCGGCGCAGCTTGTCGTTGTCGAAGCTTTGCACGCCGAACGAGATGCGATTCACGCCGGCCGCGAGGTAACCGTCGAAGCGCCCGTGTTCCACGGTGCCCGGATTGGTTTCCAGGGTGACCTCCGCTTCGGACGCGAATGGCAGGCGTTCGCGTGCGCCATCGAGGAAACGGCCGACCAGTTCCGGAGCGAACAGGCTGGGCGTGCCGCCGCCGAAAAACACGGTGGCGATGCGGCGTCCGTCGAGGGCCGTGCCGAAATCGCGCAGGTCCGCGTCGAGGTCGGCCAGGAGGGCATCCACATAATCCGCATAGGCGGGCGTGCCGCGTACACCATGCGAGTTGAAGTCGCAGTACGGGCATTTGCGCACGCACCACGGCATGTGCACGTACAGCGAGAGCGGCGGTGGGATCAGGTTCATGCCAGTTCGGCGAAACGCGCCTTGAGCAACGCCAGGGCCTGGCCGCGGTGGCTCAGGCGGTTCTTCCGCGCCGGCTCCAGTTCCGCGGCCGAAACGTCGTGGCCATCGGGGAGGAACAGCGGGTCGTAGCCGAATCCACCTTCGCCGCGCGGCGCTTCAAGGATGCGCCCATGCCAACGACCCTCGGCGATCAACGGCGCGGGATCGTCCGCATGGCGCAGCAGCACGAGCACGGCGATGAAATAGGCGCTGCGCCGTTCCGGCGGCACGCCGCCGAGTTCGCGCAGGAGCTTCGCGTTGTTCGCGGCGCTGTCGCCATGGGTTCCCGCGTAGCGCGCGGCATAGAGCCCCGGCGCGCCATTCAACGCGTCGACGCAGATGCCGGAGTCGTCGGCCAGCGCGGGCAGGCCGGTGGCGCGGGCCGCGTGGCGTGCCTTGATGAGGGCATTCTCGACAAAGGTGAGGCCGGTCTCGTCGGCATCGTCGACCCCGAGCGACGTCTGCGCCACAAGTTCCACGTCGCTGCCGGCCAGCAACTGTTCCAGTTCGATCACCTTGCCGGCGTTGCCGGAAGCCAGGACGATGCGCATCGGGTCAGAGCCCTTCGGAGAATTCGGGAGCGTATTCGACGCGGCCGCGGTAACCGGCGAGTCCATCGACTGTCAGTGGCAGCACCTGGAAGGCATTGCCGCCTTCGAAGGCGTCGTGCAGGCCATGGCTGGACGCCTTGCTGAAACCGAACGCCGCGTAATAGACCGGCGAGCCGAGCACGAAGATGGCGCGCGCCTCGCGCACGAAGCAAGCGCCGATGCCTTCCTCGATGAGGGCGCGACCCACTCCCTGGCGCTGGTGTTCCGGCAGCACGGCCACCGGGGCGAGGCCGAGGGCCTTTCCGTCGTCGCCTTCCTCCACGGTCACCGGCGAGAACAGCACGTGGCCGAGGATGGCATCGCCTTCGTCCACCGCCACCAGGGAGATCGTGTCGCGGCCGGCCGCCACCAGGCGGCGGACCAGGCCGGCCTCGGCGTCGCGGCCGAAGGCGGCACGGTGCACGGCGAGGATCGTCTCCAGGTCGGTGGCGGTGGCGGCGCGGACCACGGTCACGGGGTGGCCTCGAGGGCGGCGCGCTGCGCGGCGACCAGTTCGTCGATGCCCTTGGCGGCGAGATCCATCAGCACGTTCATTTCCTCGCGGCGGAAGGCATGGCCCTCGGCCGTGCCTTGCACCTCGATGAAGCCACCGCCGTCGTTCATGACGACGTTCATGTCGGTGTCGCAGTTGGAATCCTCGGCATAGTCGAGGTCGAGTACCGGCACGCCGTTGTAGATGCCGACCGATACCGCGGCGATGGCGCCGAGGATGGGATTCCGCTTGATCGCGTTGCGCCGGGTCAGCGTCGCCACCGCGTCCACCAGGGCGACGTAGGCCCCGGTGATGGCCGCCGTGCGCGTGCCGCCGTCGGCCTGGATCACGTCGCAATCCAGCGTGATCACGCGCTCGCCGAGGGCGGCGCGATCCACGCAGGCGCGCAGGGAGCGCCCGATCAGGCGCTGGATCTCCATCGTGCGGCCACCCTGACCGCCCCGGGCGGCTTCACGCTGGGTGCGGTCGGTGGTGGCGCGGGGCAGCATGCCGTACTCGGCGGTGACCCAGCCCTCGCCCTTGCCGCGCAGCCACGGTGGCACGCGCTCCTCGACGGAGGCGGTGCAGAGCACCTTCGTGTCGCCGAAGGACACCAGCACGGAGCCCTCGGCGTGGCGGGTGTAGTGGCGTTCGATGCTGACGGCGCGCAACTGGTCGGCGGTGCGGCCGCTCGGACGGGAAAAGGTCATGTGAGGCCTGATTTGGGCACGGACGGTGGGTCAGTTTACCATTGCCCCCTTTCCTCCACGCGTGAGCGAAGGCAATCCGATGATCCGCAGCATGACCGCGTATGCCTCCGCCGAGGGCGCCGGCCCGTCCGGCACGCTGACCTGCGAACTGCGCACGGTCAACCACCGTTACCTCGAGATCAGCCCGCGCCTGCCCGAGGAGATGCGTGGTTTCGAGAGCGCCGTGCGCGAGCGGATCGCCGCGCGGCTGTCGCGCGGAAAGGTCGACGTCACCGTCCGCCTGCGTTCCGAACCGGGCTCGGGTGAAGGCCTGCGGATCAACGGCTCGGTGTTGTCGCGCCTGTCCGAGCTGGCGCTGGACCTGGAGCAGCGGTTCCCGCGCATGCATGTCGAGTTCACCGAGTTGCTTCGCTTCCCCGGCGTATTGCAGCAACCGGAAACCGATGCGGACGCGTTGCAGGGCGCGCTCCTCGACGTGCTCGACCGTGCGCTCGCCGTCCTCGGCGATACCCGCGGCCGCGAAGGCGCCAAGCTGGGCGACATGCTGCGCGAACGCCTGGACGCCGTCGACAGGATCGTCGGCGACGTGCGCGGGTGGATTCCGGAGATCCGCGCGGCCTTGCGCGCCCGCCTCGAAACCCGCCTCGCCGATATCCGCCAGCCGGTCGAACCGGGCCGCCTGGAGCAGGAACTGGTCTTGCAGATCACCCGCATCGACGTGGACGAAGAACTCGACCGCCTCGCCACGCACATCTCCGAAGCCCGCCGCGTGCTGGCCCTGAAGGAGCCGGTGGGACGCCGGCTCGATTTCCTCATGCAGGAATTCAACCGTGAGGCGAACACGCTGGGGTCGAAGTCGGTGGATTCGCGCACGACCAACGCCGCCGTGGAGCTCAAGGTGTTGATCGAGCAGATGCGCGAGCAGGTTCAGAATATCGAGTGATATCTGCAGTTACCCGAGGGCTTCCCGGCGGGATGCTTCGAAGTAAGGGTCCGCATATGCGGGCCTTTTTGCATCCAGGGGTACCCGATAGAATCCTAAGGCATGCGGCGTTTGGGTTCTTCCCATCGCGGTACCCTAAAGTACAAAACCGGCGCTGTTTGGGTACAAGCAAGGAGTGTAATGGCCAAGCTAGCTGAGGCCACAATTCGCAACTGGATCGGGTCGGGGAGGAGCGTTTCGAAGGCAGGGGTGACGGTGATGGGCTTTACCTCCGATATCGAAAGAACGACGGAGCCTCACGCTGGATCTTCCACTATCACGAATGCTAAGGAACGCAAAGAAGCTCTGCAACGCTGGGCTGATCTCTTGGGTTGCCTAGAATCAGGTGAAATCGAAGCAACTGGCCGTAGTGGACGTGCGGTAGCCGGCTAAACGATGACCGAAGCAGGGCGGCTGCCTCAGTCATCGTTCTGCAGATATTTTTTGATCGATGGCGAGTTACGAAGCACTCCCGAGCCAATCAGAAGTGATATTTCTCACTCCGTCGTCGGAATGCCTGTTCCGACCCCTCCATGATGTCCAAAACAGCCTCTGCAACGACCTTTCGGTCCAAGCCGCCTTGCGACAAGGCCTGTCCGCGTCCTTCGCGTGCCTCGATCGCGTAGATGAACTCAGCGTCAGCGTTAACAGGTAGGTTGGCATTGTGAGTGGCGACGATCAACTGCCTCTTCGCTTTTGCTGCGCGAAGATCCCGGACCAGCGTATGGTAGATGAAGCTGGAATCGAGCTCGTCCTCAGGCTGGTCAATGACGATGGGGCCCTCGCCTCTCGCTAGCATAAGGTTCAAGAGAACCGTGTTCCTCTGTCCTTCGGAGAGCGTTCCGCTCATGGAGCCTGCGAGGCTTCCATCCTCCCTAAGTAATTGGACGTCAACGCCATCGCTGACCCGGGAGAGGCGCACGTCCTCCCAAACGGGGCGCACGTTGTCGCTATCGAGATGTAGGAACAGCGGTTGATATAGATCCTCGAACCCCGCTCCCACTGGCGTAGGGAATAGCGTGGGATCGGCCCGAAGCGCCTCCATCGTTTCCCAGACAGAGGGCTCGGTGCGGCCGCACCACACCTGGAAGAGTGCGTTGCCGAGCTCATCCCACTTTCTAGCCAACTTGGCGCGCCCGTCTGGCGGGGCGAGCCGAGACCAAATGGTCTTGAAGGAAACTTCGTCGGCTAAGTACGCCGTGCGCACGCGCACGGTCTGAGACGCAACGGAAGCTTGTATATCGGCCGCGGTTTGGGTTCGGACGTCAAACTGCTTCTTCCATACACCGTGGAGCTCGGTAAGTACCGCGGGGAATTTGTCCGCCTCCTTCTTCACCTCGATGAGGCGCTTCTGGCGGTCGTCGAGCGTCCTGAGTTTCGCTTGTCGCTTCTCCTCAAGTTCTTGCATTCGCGCTATGTCGCTCTCGTCAATGCCGCGTTCCCTGCACGCATCACGAAAGCGGGTCTGGAGATTCTCGATAGCGTCCTCTGCGGGCTTTGCGGCATCGGGTCCGACGGCTACGTCCACTGCTCGCTGAAAACTTGCAACAGCCTGGCTGACGGCAGATGAGAGGTCCGCCCGGGCCTTGACAAGCTGATCGGACGCGGAGACAAACCATTCTGCGTTGGGCCACTGCTCAGAGGGTTTCGGCTCTGCCTCAGCGGGTTGGGCCAAGCTGCGCACCGCGGCATTGACGGCCTCAACGATTGGAGCTTGTGATTCGCGCATGCGCGTCAGGTATCGCCGTGCCTCAGATGCAAGCTGATTGAGATGCGCGTCATGCTGCACGGACTCCCTGGCTCTCAGTTGCCGCTCTAACTCCACGGCCTCCTGCTGCGCTTCATCAGCCTCTCTCTGTAGGCGCGTCGCGTCCCGGGTGCTCTGAAAGAGTGACCTTAATCGCCCCCGCAGCTCTTGCTCTTGAGCGTTCAGCTCTAGAAGGGGTGCACCCACAGCGACGTCAATAAGCGCCAGTACCTGTGTCTGCCCTCTTGCGCCGCTTGTCATGCGACTAAGCTCCCCCTGACTGAAAAACTGGATATGCAGTTGCCGAAGGACCGTCTTTAGGTCCGCGACATCACGTCCGTCGAGCCAGCGAGGAGGGCCGTCGGTCCGACCTGGGCGATATACGAGAGTGTCGCTCACGCCGCTACCTACCTCGAACGTTACGCGGATTTCTGCATCAGCGGTAAGCGACTCTTTAAGGAGTCTCCGCTTCCGCCCGATGGCCCTATCTTCATCATCGGTCTCCGCATCGGCGAACTCGTCGCCTACAGCGAAGCGGAGGTATTCAAGTAATGACGACTTACCACTTCCGCGGCCGCCAATGACGCAGTTCAGGCTTTCTGAAAAGCACACCTTTTGGTCACCAACGAACTTCGCACCCATCACTTCAATCATGGAGATACGGGGATGCGTGAGCTTGTCGCTGGGTCGTTCTCCTCCGAGCTGTATTCGGGACTGAGGGTCTAAGAACGCCTGCCTCAAAGCCTCAATGGACGGTTTGGACATCTTGAGCCAGCTATGCCGATAGCCCAACGAGTTAGCGGCGGGATTGCCCAGAGCATCGGTACGGAGCGATTTCGCATCTGAGGACATGACGCAGGCAGGGTGACTACCTGCGCGGCTCCAGGCCCGGTCTCTGCCCTCGACAATGTCGACGATCCGCCGGTTTGGCGGATTAGCAGTGACCTCAATAGCGAGAAGCTTCTGATTTTTGTAATCGGCTAAGTGGCGCGGGTCACTAAGTATCCCGTCGTTTTGGTCGGAATGCGCAGCAATCACAATACCGCCGTGCTGTTCCTGAACGATCTCGATCAACTCCTTGAGGCTGACGTTGGCTTGATTCCGACGCAGTGGCATCGGCCGTCCTTGTATAAATCGCTCGTTTTCATCAAGGCCTAGCTTGCACAGCAGCCGATTCACTCGCCAAACGTGGCTGGCCTTAGTAGCGGGCTCAAAAAGGCAAAGCACGTGATAGCCGATATCAACCTCGAAGCCGGGAAGAATTTGTAGAGGTTTTTTACCGAGGTCTCTTGCAACCGATTTATTCTGCTCAACAAGATGCGTGAGAAAACAGTCGCGGATATCTGTCTTCTGTGAAAAATTGTGGTCTGTAACGCCGATAAGCTCCAGGTTTAACGAGTGGCACCGACGTAGATATATACGTGCGACCTCCTGGATGCGGTTTTCGTCCGCCATTGCCGCGCCGATTACGCCGTCCGCGTCCGGAGCGGGGGCCCGCATTGGTCGTCTCGGCTCGGGTAGGCGAGTGTCGTTGTCACTCCAATGCGCCGCGTCCTCCGGAGTCTGGACCTGAAAGTCGCATTTGAACCAACGCATCCCTTCGAAGCTGCTCACGGCGATCCTCTCCTCTAAGTTCAAGACGTAGCGTGATAGACGGTGACCTACACGGAGATGTAGGTCGACCAGTTCCATGTGCATCTGTCCTCGGCGCTACAAATAGTAGCTCGTGCGAGGGAGGTACGGCTTGCCTGGCGGGCGTGGGCTCATCGAAGGGGGCAACGGCGGCACACGACGGAGACATGCCCGGCCCACCGGTTTGTCGGTTACGCCAAATTTTGAAGTAACTAGCCGATAATTTGACTGGGTCAAAGCTCTATGGCCGCTAAGTCATTGACTTTCTTGGTATGGGTTAAGTCAGATAGTGCCGGCTTCCCGAAGTGCGTACCCATCTGGTAGATGAGTCATGATGCTGATAATAGGGCCTGCGAATCTGGCTGATGGAACGTAATGTCAAAGATCCTTTCGCCGGTTGCCTTGACGCAACACGTCGCAGTCAGCAGGGTCGCTAGAGGGAAGGCCTGCTCAAAGTGAGCAAGATTTTGTTGTGCGGCTTTTAGCGCCATGGTGGAAGTAACCTTCGTTCCTGGCATGCGCAAATTAAGCACGAATTCGCGTGGGAGGTTGTCGTCGTGGTCAGCAAACTGCAATTTTGTTTCGAGCACAACTGTTGCTCCTACAGCATTAGCTTCATCGAAATAGCGTTTTTCGAGGGATGGCTCAAACATGGGGCTGGCGGCGGATGTTGCGCAACGCCTTGCAATGAAGATGGCAAGGTAGGCTAGGCCGCCCGCCTCTGCCTGTTCATGTGCTTTCCAAGAATCCCTGCGCTGGCTGTTGCCATGAAACAGGAGTCCACGTTTATCTACAAGGTGGTCTATTACTTCGTCTGTTGAGGGACCGGTCTTCAGCAGTTTTGCGGTTTCGCCCCCAAAGGGCGACACGTCCGCCGTAGCAAGCTCTTGGACGGCATAACCGATAATAGTTACAAGGTCTTTGCTTGTTTTGAAGGCTGCCTTAAGGAACTTCGATCTGAATTGCCCATTTCCATAGAGGGTTTCAATCAGAAGAAACGAATATCGGAACGAGTCTATGAAGCGCAGCTGGTCGAACGACTTAGTCGCCGAAACTATCAGTGCCGCTTCAGACTGCGGGCCGCCTTCCGTTTCCGCCGCAGCCAGCGCGCGCGCCAACATGTTGAAGGGCAGCTGCCAGCGCTGCTTATGCTTCCCTTTCTTCATGCTCTTAACAGTGATCCCGGCTTCTTCCTTTGGGTTCTCGCCGATGTAAAAAGCCTCCACCTGTGATGCTGCAAGTTCCACTGAGTAAAAGCACTGGATGAAGGCTAGAGCCGACTTCAGTCTGTTCAACACAAGAGGCAGAAGATGGTCGCGATCTTGGATCTCCGCCTTAGACGGACCCTCTGGTAGCAATCTGATGCTAGGAGCGAGTTCGGGCGATTGCCCCTTCAAGGTCACTTCTAGAAATGCGACCTTGCCGTCGATTTCGATTAGGCGGCACTCGCCGCCACTAAAAGAGACAATCCAGTGATCAGGGACCTCCGCCGGAGGTTCAAGCGGAATCCTGTAACGAATAAGCACAACCGCCGCCCCCCCCATGATGAATTGCGCCAATGGCTCGTGATAGCCAATCGACGGCCAGCCCAACACCGAAGACGGTAAGAGGCTGAGCGCTGACAGCGACTCGGTTACCCTGGAGCCGGAATGGCTGGCGAAAAATACCATGATTGTGGACAGCGAGAAGCAGGTTCGGCTGGATCGGTTACAACCTGAAGATCACGCAACATCGATTGCGGCAACGCTTGGACGCGGAACCCGTGCGGCTCGGCATCACGGCGCCGCAGAACGCGGTGCTGCTCGCCGTAGCAGGCAATCCGCGAATCTCGAATGCCGAGTTGGCTCGCGCTGCGTTTGTCATGCCGCAGATCATGCAGGGGATCCTCGTCAATTTCGAACACTAAGGCCTGATCGTGCGGAATCCGCACCCGGAGCATGGCCGGGTCATCATTCCGAGTGACGGCGGCCGGTCATAAGGTTGCCGCCGACGGCGCGAAAGCAGCCGACCCGATGGAGCGACAGATGCTTTCCACGCTTTAAGCCCAAGAGACCCGGCTGCTTTGCGAGTTGTTCAAACGTTGTGCCGCCGGCCCGGAAGACGAGATGTTCGACCGACGTTCAGTGATAAAGTAGCGGCCCTTTCGACAAAGGATTCCCTCCGCCATGAGCAGCCAGCCGTCGTATCCCATCGGTAACCACGGGCAGCCGTGGGGTGCCGTGGAAATCGCCGACTGGCGTTCGCGACAGGTGAAGCGGCGCAGCTATGCCACCGATGTCCTGCAAGCGCTGGCGCCCCTGCGCGAACGCTTCGACATCACGGAATACGGCGCGCTCGACTACGCAGGAGAGCACTACCCCCTGATGGCCGTCCGTAGCCGTGACTGGCGCGAGGATCTGCCGCTCATGCTCGTGACGGGTGGCGTGCACGGTTACGAGACCAGCGGCGTGCACGGCGCATTGCAGTTCCTGCGCGACCATGCTCAGGACTATGCAGGACGGGCGAACCTGCTGGTGGTGCCCTGCGTCAGTCCCTGGGCTTATGAGCGCATCCATCGCTGGAATCCGGATGCGATCGATCCCAACCGGAATTTCCGCGAGGGAAGCCCGTCGGGCGAGGCGGCGGCCCTGGTGAACTTTTTGGCACCCTTGCGCGGACGCGTCCTCATGCACATCGACCTGCACGAGACGACCGACTCCGACGAATCCGAATTCCGCCCCGCCCTCGCCGCACGTGATGGCAAGGACTTCGAGCCGGGCGAGATTCCCGATGGCTTCTACCTCGTGGACGATACGGAGAACCCCCAGCCCGCTTTCCAGCAGGCGGTGATCGAAGCGGTGGCCAAGGTCACCCATATCGCGCCCGCCGATGCGCGCGGCGAGATCATCGGCTCACCTCAGGTGGCACCGGGTGTCATCGAATATGCCTTGAAGGCATTGGGCTTGTGCGCGGGCATCACCGGCGCACGCTACACGACCACCACCGAGGTGTATCCGGACAGCCAGCGGGCCACGCCGCAGCAGTGCAACGACGCGCAGGTGGCGGCGGTGCGCGCGGCGATCGACTACGCGCTGGCACACGGCTGACATCACCGGGGCGTTTGCAACCGTGACGCGTGGCTGGCTACCAGCACCCAGCCACCCGGCTTGCGCACGTACGTATCCGTGAACTGGAAATCCAGGGCGTAAGGCTTGCCTTCGGCCTTGCCCTCCACACGGGTGATGCCGGTGGCGACGGCCGCCTCCCCATACAGGCGCACTTTCACGTCGCGGTTGCGGAACACGTCGTACTTCGTTCCGTTGCGTAGATCGGTGACCTCGTCGGCTCGCGTGGTGACCTTGCCGGTGGAACTGGTGAGCGTGAAGGTCGGGTCCAGGTGCCGCTCCAGCCAGTCGGCGTCCTCGCGTTCGAAGGCGGCGCAGATGTCGTGGTCGGCTTGCAGGATATTCCGCAGGTCGTCCTTCTCCTCAGACGCGGCGGGCATGCTGACGACGAGCAGGGCGGGCAACAACGACGAAAGCAGGGCGATGCGCATGGACGTCTCCAGGCAGTGTCGGGCAAACGTACCGCAAATCGGCCTTGCCGGCACTTGACGTACCCTCGATCCGCACGGCTAGGATCGACGATCCATCCAGGGGAAGATGCGCCCATGTCCGTTCGTCACATCATGCTCGCCGTATCGCTGGGTGGTTTGCTCGCCACCCCTGGCGTCCATGCCGCCACGGATGACGCGGCCCGCTGGCGTCACGAAGCCCAGGCCGTCACCATCGTCCGTGATGACTGGGGCATCGCGCATGTCCACGGCAAGAGCGATGCCGACGCCGTCTTCGGCATGGCCTATGCCCAGGCCGAGGACGACTTCAACCGCGTAGAAACCAACTATCTCACTTCGCTGGGCCGCACGGCCGAGGCAGAAGGGGAATCCGCGTTGTGGCAGGACCTGCGGCAGAAACTGTTCGTCGGCCCGGAGACGTTGAAGGCCGACTACAGGCGGAGCCCGGCGTGGCTCAAGCGGTTGATGGACGCCTGGGCGGACGGCCTCAACTATTACCTTGCCAGCCACCCGGAGGTGCAGCCGCGTGTGATCCGGCGCTTCGAGCCGTGGATGGCGTTGAGCTTCAGCGAAGGCAGCATCGGTGGCGACATAGAGCGGGTGAAGACGGCCGATTTGCAGGCGTTCTACGGGAAGGATCCCGCCGGCGCCCTGGCGCAGTTCGTGCCGCCGTCGAGCTGGGCCGAGCCGACGGGTTCGAACGGCATCGCCATCGCACCGAAGCTCACGGCGAACGGTCACGCGTTGCTGCTGATCAATCCGCACACCTCGTTCTTCTTCCGCTCCGAATTGCAGATGTCGAGCGACGAAGGACTGGACGCCTACGGTGCGGTCACCTGGGGCCAGTTCTTCATCTATCAGGGCTTCAACAAGCATATCGGCTGGATGCACACCTCCACCGGTGCCGACGTGGTGGACGAATTCGCCGAGACCATCCAGCGCAAGGACGGCAAGCTGTTCTATCGCTATGGCAAGGAGCTCCGTCCGGTGACGTCTCGCGAGATCGCGGTGCCGGTGCGAATGGCCGACGGATCGCTTTCGGAGCGCCGCTTCACCGTCTACGCGACGCACCACGGTCCCGTGGTTCGGTCGGAAGGTGACAAGTGGATCGCCGTGGCGCTGATGAACAAACCACTGGAGGCCCTGCAACAGAGCTGGCTGCGAACCAAGGCCGACGATTACGCGACCTATATGAAGGTGGCCGGGTTCAAGGCGAACTCGTCGAACAACACGATCTACGCGGACGACAAGGGCAACATCGCCTACCTGCATCCGCAGTTCATCCCGAACCGCGACGACCGCTTCGACTATACGAAACCCGTCGACGGCAGCGACCCGGCGACGGACTGGAAGGGAATACTTCCGTTGGACAAGGCGCCACACCTGCTCGATCCACCGACCGGGTGGATCTTCAACACCAACGACTGGCCGTACTCGGCCGCCGGCCCCGACAGCCCGAAGCAGGCCGACTTTCCGCGTTACATGGATGCCGTCGGCGAGAATCCGCGTGGCCTGCACGCGACACGCGTCCTTACGGGCAGGCGCGACTTCACGCTGGCTTCGCTGATCGACGCCGCGTTCGATCCGTACCTGCCGGCGTTCGCGCGCCAACTGCCGATCCTGATCGCCGATTACGACGCGCTTCCCGCCACCGATCCCCTGAAGCGGCGGCTCGCCGGTCCGGTCGCGCTCCTGCGCACCTGGGATTACCGCTGGGGCATCGCCTCCATGCCGACGTCGCTCGCCGTGTTCTGGGGCGACATCCTTTGGGACAAGGCGAGCAAGCTGGATACCGCGGAAGGCCTGTCGGTGTATGACGTGATGGCGGAAAAAGCGGGTCCCCAGGTGCGGTTGAACGCCCTGGCCGAGGCGGCGGACCGATTGGAAAAGGACTTCGGCAGCTGGGGCGTGCCCTGGGGCGAGGTCAATCGCTTCCAGCGTGTCGACGGGGCGATCAAGCAACGCTTCGACGATGCGAAGCCGAGCATCCCCGTGCCGTTCACGTCATCACGCTGGGGCTCGCTGGCCTCGTTCGGTGCGCATCGCTGGCCCGGCACGAATCGCTACTACGGCACCAGCGGCAACAGCTTCGTCGCCGTGGTCGAATTCGGCGACAAGGTGCACGCGCGGGCGATCACCGCCGGCGGTGAAAGCGGCGACCCATCGTCGAAACATTTCGATGACGAGGCCGAGCGTTACACCACAGGTAACCTGCGTACGGTGTATTTCTGGCCTGAAGAACTCGAAGGGCATGTGGAGCGGACGTACCATCCGGGTAGGTGAGGGGACATGACGCATGGATAAGTGGATTCGAAAGGTGCTTCTCGCGTTGTCCGGCATCGCGGCGTCGACGCTCGCGCTTGCCGCCGACGTGCCGTCCGCTGCCGGTCAGCGTGCGGACCACGCGTGGCTGCTCAAGGCCGACCGCGTCTTCGATGCCCGTGACGAACAGGCGCATGCCGGTTGGGTGGTCCTCGTCCAGGGTGACAAGATCGCCGATGTCGGTCCGTCCGCGAAGGTTTCCGCACCGCCGGGCACGCAGACCATCGACCTGCCGGGCATGACCTTGCTGCCGGGCCTCATCGATGCCCATTCGCATGTCTTCCTTCATCCGTACAACGAAACATTGTGGAACGACCAGGTTCTTAAGGAGACGCTGGCATTTCGCACGGTGCAAGCGGTAAAGCATGCGCGCGATACCTTGATGAGCGGCTTCACGGCGTTGCGCGACCTGGGCACGGAAGGCGCGGGCTATGCCGACGTGGACGTGCAACAAGCCATCGACAAGGGCCTCATCCCGGGCCCGCACCTGTTCGTGGCGACGCGCGCGATCGTGGCCGGGCATTGCTATGGACCGGGTCCGCTGGGCTTCCGCGACGACATCGACCTGCCGCAGGGCGCGGCGCCGGTCAGCGGTACCGCGCAGATGATCGACGCCGTGCGTGACCAGGCGGCGCATGGCGCGGACTGGATCAAGCTCTACGCCGACTGCCACTGCGGCAAGGCCAAGGGCTCGATGCCGACGTTGAGCCAGGAGGAACTGAACGTCGCCGTCGAGACCGCGCACTCGCTGGGGTTGCCGGTGGCGGTGCATTCCTCGACCGCCGAAGGCATGCGGCGGTCGGTCATGGCCGGCGTCGAGACCATCGAGCATGGCTACGACGGTACCCCGGAAGTCTTCGCGCTGATGAAGAAGCACGACGTGGCCTACATGCCCACGCTCGAAGCGAGCGCCGCCTATGCCGAATACTTTGGCGGCTGGAAACCCGGCCAGCCACCGACCGAGGCGATGGCCAGGTCGGCGAAGGCGTTCAAGCTGGCCATGGACGCCGGCGTGACCATAGGCAACGGCAGCGACGTGGGCGTGTTCACGCACGGCACCAATTACAAGGAGCTGGAGTGGATGGTGCGCGATGGCATGACGCCCGCCCGCGCCCTCCTGGCCGCGACGGCGGTGGACGCGAGGGTGCTTCGCCAGCAGGACCGGATCGGCCAGCTGCGCGGCGGGCTGCAAGCCGACATCATCGCGGTGCCCGGCGATCCGACGAAGGACATCGGGACGCTCGCGCACGTCGCTTTCGTGATGAAGGGCGGGGTGGTCTACAAGCGGCCGGACTGAGACCCGGCTCGCCCGGGCGAAAGGTGGCCGATAGCCGAAACCCGGTACAATCGCCTTTTGCCCGGTCGGTGCGCCGGTGCCACCGGGAGCGAGTCATGAACCCCCAACGAGATAGCCGCGGATGATCGAAGGCACCCTGTTCGTGGTGGCCGCGCCCTCCGGGGCGGGCAAGTCCACGTTGGTCAACGCGCTTCTGGAGCGCGAGCCCGGTATATCGCTGTCCGTGTCGCATACCACGCGGCCGCCGCGGGTGGGCGAGGAATACGGCCGGCATTATTTCTTCGTGGAGCGTCCGGATTTCGAACGCGAGATCGTCGACGGCATCTTCCTCGAGCATGCCGAAGTGCACGGCAACCTCTACGGCACCTCGCGTACCGTGGTGGAGGGAAAGCTGGCCGAAGGCGCCGATGTCCTGCTGGAGATCGACTGGCAGGGCGCGCGCCAGGTGCGCAAGGGCAAGCCGGATTGCGTCAGCGTGTTCATCCTGCCGCCCTCCCGGGGGGAACTCGAACGCCGTCTCCGGGGTCGAGGATCGGATGCGCCGGAAGTGATCGAGCGCCGCCTGTTCAACTCCCGCGAGGAAATCGCGCATGCGCACGAGTTCGACTACATCATCGTCAACGACCGCTTCGAGGACGCCCTGGGCGATCTCCAGGCGATCGTCCGCGCCGTCCGCCAGCGCACGCCGTGGTCGGCCCGCCGCCACGAATCGCTGATCGAGGAGTTGCTCGCACCATGACCGACGACGCCATCGTCCGCATCCGCGGCCTGACCACCGTCCTCAACGGCAAGACCATCTTCGACAACCTCGACCTGGACATCCCGCGAGGCAAGGTCACCGCGATCATGGGGCCCAGCGGCACGGGCAAGACCACGCTGCTGAAGCACATCACCGGGCAGATGCGCGGCGACGCGGGCAGCGTCGAGGTGGACGGCGAGAACGTGCCGGCGCTGTCGCGCGAGCGACTGTTCGACCTGCGCGAACGCATCGGCTACCTGTTCCAGAACTCCGCGCTGCTCACGGATTTCGACGTCTTCGAGAACGTGGCGTTTCCGCTGCGCCAGCACACCCGGCTGCCGGAAGAACTCATTCGCAACATCGTGCTGAACAAGCTGCAGGCCGTCGGCCTGCGCGGTGCCGCCCGGTTGATGCCCACGGAGCTTTCCGGCGGCATGGCCCGTCGCGTGGCGCTGGCGCGCGCCATCGTGTTCGATCCCGCCTTGATCCTCTACGACGAGCCCTTCGTCGGGCTGGACCCGATCGCCCTGAACCAGGTGCTGCTGCTGATCCGTACGCTCAACCAGACCCTGGGCATCACCAGCGTGCTGGTGGCGCACGAGCTGGCTGCCGTGCAGAAAGTGGCCGACCGCGTCTACCTGATCGCCAACGGCAAGGTCGTGGCGCAGGGCGCGCCCGATTCCCTCGCCAACGACGGTTCGCCGTGGACGGCGCAGTTCTTCGGTGGCGAGCCCGACGGTCCGGTTCCTTTCCAGTATCCCGCGGGCGACTACGCCACCGCGCTCGGTTTCCCCGGAGGCAAGGCATGACCGCCAAGGACGACAACGTCGTCATTCGCAGCCTGACGCAGATCGGTGCCTGCGGGCTCTTCCTGCTGACCATCCTCGCCGCCATCCCGCGCAGCCTGCGCCATGGCCGCGAAACGATCCGGCAGATATGGTTCGTCGGCGCGATGAGCCTCACCATCGTCATGACCTGCGGCTTGTTCGTGGGCATGGTGCTCGGATTGCAGCTTTACGACGTGCTCTCGATCTTCGGGGGTACTTCAGCCACCGGCACCGTCGTCGCCATCGCGATCTACCGCGAACTCGGCCCCGTGGTCACCGCGTTGTTGTTCGCCGGCCGTGCCGGCACCTCGGTCACCGCCGAGATCGGCCTCATGCGCGCCACCGACCAGCTCGACGCCATGGAGATGATGGCGGTCGATCCGATCGCCTACGTCGCCGCGCCGCGATTCCTCGCCGGCGTCATCGCCTTGCCCCTGCTCGCCGTGGTGTTCTGCGCCATGGGCGTGTTCGGCGGCCACCTGGTCGGCGTCACCTGGCTGGGCATCGACAACGGTACGTTCTGGTCGAACATGACCGCCACCGTCGATGTCCACAAGGACATCATCGACGGCGTGCTGCTCAAATCCATCGCCTTCGGCATCGTGGTCTCCCTGATCGCGGTGTTCCAGGGCTACACCACCCCGCCCACCAGCGAGGGCGTCGCCTATGCGACGACCCGTACGGTGGTTGCCTCGTCCATCGCCATCCTGGCGCTGGACTTCGTCCTCACCTCGTTCCTGATCTGAGGCACCGGAGACCCGCCATGACCCGTCATTCCTTCATCGCCCATTCGAGGATCGTGCCGTGACCCAGAGACGTTCCTATGCCGTCGGCACCGGCCTGTTCATCGTGCTCGGTTTCGCCGCCCTCGCTTACCTCGCCACGCAGACCACCTCGGTGGCCAACGCCAGCCAGGGTTCCAGCTACACGGTGGAAACCCACTTCGCCAACGTCGGCCAGTTGAAGACCCGTGCCCCGGTGAAGATCGCCGGCGTGCGCGTCGGCTCCGTGCAGTCGATCGAACTGGTGCCAGGCAAGGAGGAGGCCAAGGTCACCTTGTCCATCGACGACCGGCACAAGGACATCCCGGACGATTCCGTCGCCACGATCTTCACCAGCGGCCTGCTCGGCGACCAGTACGTGGGCATCCAGTTCGGCCGCTCCAAGAATCCGGTGAAGGAAGGCGGCGAGATCGGCCTGACCCGTCCGGCCCAGCAGCTGGAGGAAATGCTCGGCAAGTTCTTCGGTGGCGGCAGCGCGCCGGACCGCCTCGGCGGCACCTTCCACGTGACCGGCGAATTCACCAACGTGGGCGCCTTGCAGCCCGGCGCGGCGGTGAAAATGGCCGGCGTGCCCATCGGCAGCGTCGATTCGGTGGTGATCAAGCCCGGCAGCAGCGAAGCCACGGTGACCCTTGCGATCGACAAGCGCTACTCCCAGATACCCGATGACTCGTCGGCCGCGGTATTCACCAGCGGTTTGATCGGTAGCCAGTATGTTGCGATCCAACCCGGCGGGTCGCCGGAATATCTGGCGGAAGGCGACAGCTTCGTGCTCACGCAGTCCGCGCTCCAGCTGGAAGACCTGATCGGCAAGTTCCTGGTGAACGGTTCGCCGAGCGACAACAAGTCCGGTGGCGCCCAGGGCTCCACCCAACCCGACAACGCCGGCAAGAAGTAAGGCCGGACCAGGAGACACCGCATGTTGCGTCAGCTTTCCCTCGCCCTCGCCCTCGCCATGACCACGGTGGTCGCCGCGCCCGTCTTCGCACAGGCCGCGCCCGCACCTGCCGCGGCGGTCGACGCGCAGTCCCCGCAGGGCATCGTCACCACCATCTCCGACGACCTCGCCAAGGCCATCGAGGGCCACCAGGCCGAACTGAAGAGCGACAAGGAAAAGCTCATCGCCGTCATCGACGACGTTTTCCTGCCGCACTTCGACATTGACTACGCGTCGATCCTCGTGCTCGGCCAGAACGCCTCCAAGGCGTCTCCCGAGCAGCGCGAGCGCTTCGCCAAGGCCTTCTACAACTCGATCACCCACCGCTATGCGGAAGGCCTGCTCAACTACACCCGTGGCCGCGTGAAGGTCCTGCCGTTCAGTGGCGACCTCAACAACAAGCGCACCGTCGTGCGTACGCAGGTGATGCTCGACGACGGTAAGTCCGTCTCGGTCGACTACGCGTTCCGCAAGTCGAAGACGGGTGACTGGAAGGCCTACGACGTGATCATCGAGGGTATTTCGTACATCACGAACTACCGCAACCAGGTCGACGCGGAGATCAAGAAAGAAGGCCTGGACAAGCTGACCGCCGACCTGGAGCAGAAGGGTTCGGCCGCCATCGACGAAATGCAGCAGCAGACCGGCGGCGCCCGCAAGTGAGCCAGCCGGGCTTCCAGCTGGGCAATCCGGCGCCGGAGACCCTGGTGGTCTCCGGCGCGCTCACGTTCGCCACCGCGGCCGAAGCGCTGGATGCCGCTCGCCGCCAGTTGGATGGCGGCCGGCAGGTCAATCTCGACCTGGCCGGCTTGTCCCAGGTGGACAGCGCCGGTCTCGCCACCGTGCTGGCCTTGCTGGCCCACACCCGCAGCCAGGGCAGGGCGCTATCCGTCACCCACGCCCCCGCCGGCCTGCAAGCCCTGGCCCGCGTATCCGGCGTCGACTCCTTCTTCTAATTCACCAATGTGGCCCCGATGGGGGCCTGTAGCCCAAGTGCGCCCCAACCTGGTGGGAGCCGACCCTGTCGGCGATCCCGCGGCGGCGGGCGGCGTGGGGCAGAGCCGTCGGCCGCCACCCTCGTCGCTCCGGTTACACCGTCGCTCGGGAAAGGATGCCGCTGCGCGGCCATGTCTTATGGCTGGCGCCCCGTCGCGCCCGTCGCGCCGGGCGGGGTTTCCGACTCGCCTTCCATGGCTCGGCGGAAACGGCCGGCCATCC
>NZ_JBPGXU010000049.1:0-27658 GCF_056755675.1 Luteibacter sp. KNZ12-1A
AGATGTGTATAAGAGACAGCCTCGGCAGCGTGCCGGTTACGGCAAGCGTCCTTCGTCGACAGGGTCGGCTCCCACCCAGGCGATCAACACCGGCAGTGCCAGGGCGAGGTTCAACAGCAGCCATCCCCACGACACCGCGTTCGCACCGATTTCCTGTACGACCACGCTCGCACCGAGCAGCGCCAGCCAGATCGCCATGAGCCGCTCTTCCACCAGCGGCATGAGCGCGCGGTCGCGCGTGCGCAACAGCGCCAGCACGAGGAAGCCGATGCACGGCATCGCGAAGAGGCCGATGGGGAAATCGCGATAACGGCCGTTGAATACCACCAGGAGGCCGTAGAGGGTCAGGACGAACATCCAGAAGAAGCGTTGCGGGGTGAACTCGTCCGTCCACGCGATACCGAACCGTCGACGCTCGACCGGCGACGGCGCGACCGCAACCGGATTCACCGGGGCGGCGAGGCGGGACGCGATCGCACGCGCCAACGACAGGGCGGTCGATCCTCCGGCGACACCGATGGCGATGCCCACGATCCATTCCATATCGTTGCGGCACGCGAAGAGCAGTAGCCGCGCATGCGCCGCCAGCGCGGTGCCGGTGGCGAAACCGGCCAGGGCCAGCGCCAACCAACCCGGAATGCCGTGCCAGCGCCGCCGGATCGAACCGGCCAGCAGGAACAGCAGGGCGCCTACGCCACCCGCGGCGATCGCCCAGGTCCAGCGCGGCTCCTCCACGACGGGTCCCTGCATGGCGAATTTCGGCCTGGCCTGCGTGTCGAAGATGCCCCAGAAGCCGCCGACCGTGCCTTCCAGGTCGCGTTTCCATGGCTGGTCGAAGGCTTCGATCACGTTGTAGGGCATGTCGACGGTGGCGGCGTAGTTGAGGAATTCGCGCACGTAGCGCGCCTCGTTGACGAGGCTCGCGCTGGCGTCGCGTCGCGAGCGTCCCTGGCTGGGCCAGCCGGTTTCGCCGATCATGACCTGCTTGCCCGGGAACTCCGCCTTCATCTTCTGGTAGACGTCGGCCACGTGTTGCACGGCCTTTTCCGGCGCCACCGGCTCGTCTTCCCAGTACGGAAGGATATGGATCGTGATGTAGTCGGTGACCTTGGCCAAGGCCGGATGCTTCTGCCAGAACTCCCAGACATCGGCATAGGTGACGGGCACGTCGGTCGCCGCGTTCACCCGCTCGATATAGGCTGCCAGCGCATGCTCGGACAGTTCGTTGCGCAGGAGCACCTCGTTGCCGACCACGATGCCACGCAAGGCATCGTGGTCGCGCCTCGCCGCCGCCAGGCCCAGTTCGATCTCCCGCTCGTTGGCGACGGGATCGCGACCGAGCCAGATGCCCATCAGCACCTTCATGCCGTAGCGTCGGGCGATATCAGGCACGGCGCCCAGGCCCTGGTTCATCGAGTAGGTGCGGACGCAATCGAAACGCGTGGACAAGGCCTTGAGATCCGCCTCGATCCGCTCCGGAGGGATGAAGGCGTGCGGGTCGAACGGCGTCTCTCCTTCGAGGCGGAACGGTGCGTACGACACGCAGGCGATGCGGGCCGTGGGCGAATCCGGCAGATTCACCGGACGCCCGAGCGACCACCAGTAGGCCGCGCCGAACACGGCGGCGAGGACGAGGACGATCCAGGCGAGCGGTCGCGCGAACCGCGCGTAGGAAGTGTGTGGCGGCATGCCGTTCCAGGTCGAAAGCCAAAGTTAGCGGCACAAGCTTAACGGCCCGCAGGCAGGAGGGCGATTCCCGTCGTTCAGGATGTTCATCCGGCCTGCGGGCGTCCTTCCCCTACAATCATGCGGTACGTACCCGTGAAGGAATCCCATGGTCCCCGCCCCGGCATCGCGACGCGCCGCCCGTTCCCTCCGCCTGCTGGCCGGCGTCGTCCTCGCCTTCTGTGGCGCCGCCGCCACGTTCAACGCATCGGCGGAGGGCACGGAAGCCCAGCGCCTCCGTTTCCGCCAGGCCTACGCCGTGGCCCAGCAAGGCGGCGATGCGTGGAAGGCGCAGGCGGCCGGGCTGGAGGGCTACGTGCTCTTCCCCTATCTGGAAGCGGCGGCCCTGGAGCACGATCTGCGCACGCTGGATCGCGCGCGCGTGGATGCCTATCTCGCCCGTTATCCGGGCCTCATCCCCGCCGCCGACCTGCGCCGCGATTTCCTGGGCGAGCTTGCGCGGCGCAAGGACTGGACCACGTTCAGCGCGATGTACCAGCCCGGCCTGGGTGACTCGTTGAGTTGTTTCGCACTGCAGGCGAAGCTCGTGCGCAACGAACCGCTGGTGTTCGACCGCGACCTCGCCGACCTGTGGAAAAAGGCCAGCCTGCCGAACGCTTGCGATCCCGCGATCGCCGCCGCGCACGACCAGGGGCTGCTGACACCCGATCGCCTGTGGACACGCATCCAGACGGCCGCGGAGGCGGGCAAGGGGGGCACGGTGGCCTCGCTGGCGCCGTGGTTGCCGCCCGAGGACGCGATCGCCGCGCAGCGCATCGCCCAGGCGCTGAACGATCCCGCCAGCGCATTGCGTGCCGCTTCCACCTGGCCCGACACACCGCGCCATCGCCAGGCCGTGACGCTGGCCCTGCAGCGCATGGCGCGCAAGCAGTCGACCGTGGCCGATACGGCCTGGTCGACGCTGGCGCCGCGCTTCTCCCTCAGCGAGCAGCAGAAAGGCGCGATCGAGAACGCACTGGCGCTGTTCCACGCCACCGACTTCGACGAGTCCGCGCTCGAACGCCTTGCCGCCTTGCCGCCCGGCGCGCAAACCGACGCGACACGCGAGTGGCGCGTGCGGGTCGCCCTCGCACGGCAGGATTGGGAAGCCGCCCTGGCGGCGCTCGACGCGCTCGGCGAGTCGCAGAAAGACGATGGCGAGTGGCGCTATTTCCGCGCGCTCGTGCTGGAAAAGCTGGGCCGCAAGGGCGACGCCCAACCGGTCTACCGCTCCGTGGCCCAGGAAGCCACCTATTTCGGCTTCCTCGCCGCCGACCGGATCGACACCGCCTATGCGATCTGCCCTTCGAGCATGGCCACCGACGAAGCACGCGAGGCCGCGTTGCTGGCCGATCCGGGCCTGGACCGCGCGTTCGAACTCTACGCCGTGGGACTGCAGAAGCTCGGCCGTCGCGAGTGGACGGCCGCGCTCGCCGGCCGCGATGCGGAAACCCAGCGACTGGCCGCCGACCTGGCGTTCCGCAAGGGCTGGTACGACCGTGCGGTATTCGGCCTCTCGTCCGGCGACGCCTTGCGTCTCTACGAACAGCGCTTCCCGCTGGCGCGCCAGGATGGCGTCGTGGAACAGGCCAGCCAGGCAGGCATCGAGGCGCCCTGGGCCTACGCGATCATCCGCGCGGAAAGCGCATGGATGACCGACGCGCGTTCCGGTGCCGACGCGCGCGGCCTCATGCAACTGCTGCCGGGCACGGCGGCGCTGGTCGCCAAGCGTAACGGCCTGTCGTGGTCCGGCGGCGACAGCCTCTACGAACCCACCACCAATATCGTGCTCGGAACCCGCTACCTCGCGCAGATGGCCGCGCGGTACAACGGCGCGCCCTGGCTCGCCAGCGCGGCGTACAACGCCGGGCCGAACAAGGTCGACCAGTGGGTGGAAGCACGCGGCACGCTCGATCCCGACCTGTTCGTCGCCAGCATTCCGTACAAGGAAACGCGGGAATACGTCGCGCGCGTGATGGCTTTCGCGGTGATCTACGACTGGCGCCTCAACGGCAACGCCTTGCCCATCGGCTCACGCATGACCCGCCTCGGCAGCACGTACGCGTTGCCTTCGCCTGGCGCGGTGCGCAAGCCGGTGGCCTGTCCCGCGCCTGCCGTGGCGAAAGCCGCGCCACCGACGGCGCCCGCCGTGATGGAGCCCGCTCCGGCCGAGGCGTCGTCGGCACCCGCGCCACAGGAGCCGCAGCGGTGAAAGCGCGGCGCATCGTCATCCTCGGTGGCACCGGCTTCGTCGGAGGCAGCCTCGTTCCGCGGCTCGCCGCCGACGGACACGAGTTGCTGCTGCTCTCGCGCAATCGCGAAGGCCGCCGCCATAGCGCCGTGGGCCGTAACGTCAAGGTGAGCAGCGCCGACATCTACGATTCGCCCACCCTGCGCCGGCATATCGCGGGCGCGGATGCCGTGATCCATCTCGTCGGCATCCTCAACGAGAGCGGCAGGAACACCTTCGCGCGTGTCTATCCGGAGCTGACCCGACTCGTGGTCGGCGCCTGCAAGGACACGGGCGTGCATCGCCTGCACCTGATGAGTTCGCTCAAGGCGGGACAGGGTCACTCCGGATACCTTCGCGCGCGCGGCGAAGCGGAAGCGCTGGTGAAGGCTTCGACGCTCGACTGGACCATCTACGAACCGAGCACGATCTTCGGCCCCGGCGACGGTCTCGTCAGCCGCTTCGACCGGCTGCTGCGCATGGCGCCCGTGGTGCCCCTGCCGAGGCCGCGGGCGAAAATGGCGCCCGTCTACGTCGGCGACGTGGCCGAGGCCATCGCGCGCGCCGTCGGCGACCCCTCGTCGGTGTTGCGTACCTACGAGCTGTATGGCCCGGAAACATGGACGCTGATCGACATCGTGCGCGCGATCCGCGATGCCCGTGGCCGCCGCCGCGCGGTGCTGCCGATGCCCGACGCGCTGGGACGGCTCCAGGCCCAGGTGGCCCAATTCGTACCGGGCAAGCCGTTCACGCCGGACAACTTCCGTTCGCTGCTCACCGATTCGGTCGGCCAGGTCGACGGCCTGGCGCAACTGGGCATCGATCCACAGCGTTTCTCCGCGTGGCTGCCACGCCTGCTCGGCCCATCGGTGCGCCAGCACCGGCTGGACGAGGCGCGCAGCCGGCGTCGCCCTTGAAAGGACACATGGACATCTATCTGGTCGGCGGTGCCGTTCGCGACGAATTACTCGGTCGACCCGTGGTCGACCGTGACTGGGTGGTGGTGGGCGCGACACCCGAGGAGATGCTCGCCGCCGGCTACAAGGCCGTGGGCAAGGATTTCCCCGTGTTCCTGCATGGGGAAACCAAGGAGGAGTACGCCCTCGCACGGACGGAACGGAAAACGGGCCGCGGCTACCACGGCTTCGCCTTCCATGCGGATCCGTCGGTGACCGTCGAGCAGGATCTGGAACGCCGCGACCTCACGATCAACGCCATCGCCCGGCACCAGGATGGTTCGCTCGTGGACCCGTTCGGCGGCGTCCGCGACATCCACACGCGCACGCTCCGCCACGTGTCCGATGCCTTCGCGGAAGATCCGGTGCGCCTGTTACGGGTGGCGCGGTTCGCGGCCCGCTATGTTCCCCTTGGCTTCACCGTGGCGGATGAAACCATGGCCTTGATGCGGCGCATGGTGGAGGACGGCGAAGTCGATCACCTGGTACCGGAACGCGTATGGGCCGAGACGCGGAAGGCGCTCGCCGAACCCGCCCCCTCCGCCTTCCTTCGCGTGTTGCGCGACAGTGGCGCGTTGCGCGTGCTGTTCCCCGAGGTGGATGCCCTCTATGGCGTGCCGCAGCGGCCGGAATTCCATCCGGAGGTCGACACCGGCATCCATGTGGAAATGGTGCTCGATGCCGCCGCGAAGCTCGCTCCCGGCGATGCGCTGGTCGGCTGGTGCGCGCTCACGCACGACCTGGGCAAGGCGCTCACGCCCGCCGACGTGCTGCCACGCCACATCATGCATGAGCAACGTGGCGTCGAGCCGGTGCGCGCGATGTCGTCCCGATTGAAGGTGCCGGCGGAGTACGCGTTCATGGCGGAGGTGGTGTGCAAGCATCATCTCAACGCGCACATGGCGCTGGAGCTGAAGCCGGCGACGATCCTGCGCCTGCTGGATACGCTGGGGGCCCTGCGCCGTCCGGAACGCCTGGAGACCTTCCTGCTCGCGTGCATGGCCGACAAGCGCGGCCGGCTGGGAAGCGAAGAAGCCGCGTATCCGCAGGCCGATTTCCTGCGGGCCTGCCGTGAAGCCGCGGCAGCGGTCACATCGCAGCCGTTCGTCGAACGGGGGCTGCAAGGACCGGCGATCGGCGAGGCGATGAAGAAGGCGCAGGTGCAGGCGATCGCGGGCGTGCCTCGTTCCGCTCCGTAGCTATCGCCGACAAGGTCGGCTCCCACAAAAGCCACCTGCGCCTCAACCGGGGGGGGAGCCACCTGCGCCTCGACCGGGTGGGAGCCGGCTACGCCCCGACCGGGTGGGAGCCGACTTGTCGGCGATGGGTTCGCGAACGCCTCCATCGAGGTGATACAACCCCTATCGGCTACAACCGCGCCCCCTGGTCGGCGGCCATCACCTCGACCGGCAGCGCCGCCGCGTCGATGCCCTTGGCGAACAGCATGACCTGGAAGCGCTCGCCCATCTGGTCGGGCATGGTGAGCTTCTTCACCTCCTGCGCGAGGCGGTAGCGCGCCGCCTCGTCGGCAAGCGCGAGGTAGTCGTTCTCGAAGAAATCCTGCATTCCGGCCGCGAGCAGGAACCGGGCCTGCGGCATATACGCCGCGACGCCGAATCCGGCGCTGTTGCCCGCTTCGGCAAGGGCGGTGAAGTCCACCGACGCGGTGAGGTCCTGCAATCCCGGCATGAAGAACGCATCGCCGTGCACGCGATGGCGATAGAAGGCGCGCAAGGTTCCGTCCGTGCGTTCGGATTGGTAGAACTCGCCGCGGGTATACCCGTAGTCGGCGAACAACATCGCGCCGCGACGCAGGCTTCCCGCCACCGCCTGCACCCAATAGGGCAGTTGCGGCAGGATCTCGCTGCGGTATCCGTTTTCGAATTCACGGCCGAGATCGCGCTCCACATGGCGCACGGCGCCGCCCACCAAGGCATCGGCGGGGCGATCGTTGCGCGCGAAGCGGCCCTCGCCATCGAGGACGACGTGTTCTTCGTAGATCTCGCCGTCGCGAGCCGTGAAGCGCGTGGTCGGCAGCGCGTCGATCACCTCGTTGGCGAAGAGCACGCCTTCCCACTCGGCCTCCGGCGGTCCATCGAGCCATGCCACGCGCGCGAACAAGGCGGCGGGAAGCGCGGCGCGAAGACGTTCACGCTGGCGCTCGCGCAGGTCGGCGCTCGGTTCAAGGATCATGTAGCGCCGTGGCGCGCATGCGGCCGCGTCGAGGGCAAGCAGGGCCGCTTCCGCGAAAGCGCCGCTGCCACCGCCGAGTTCGAGGAACCCGGCCTCCGCTCCGAGCGAACCCAGTACCGGCTCGAACGCGCGCACGACGCAACGGGCGAACAGCGTGCCCAGTTCCGGCGCCGTGACGAAATCGCCCTCGGCGCCGAACTTGGCCTTGCCCGCGCTGTAATAGCCCAATCCCGGTGTGTACAGGCAGCGCTCCATGAAGCGCGAGAAAGGCATGGGGCCGTGCGAGGCGATCTCCTCGCGCAACAGGGCGACGAGGTGATCGGAATGGGCGCGCTCGTCGGCGCCGGGTGCGGGGAGGTTGACGTTCATGCCATGCGTATTCGTAGACGAATGCGCAGGATAACGGAAGCCCCGCCCAGGCGGCGTCAAGCGATGGACCGGGCCCTCAGAAATCCTGCTGCAACGACAGGAACAGGCCGCGGCGCGGACCGAACTGGGGTGCGCCCACGCCGATGCCCGAACCATCGCGGATCTCGTAGGTGCGATCCAGCGCGTTCACCAGGGCAAGCTGTGCATGCGTGGCGCCAGCCGGGGTGAGATGGAAATCCCGCGACACGCTCAGGTTGAGCTGGAAGTACGCCGGCATGGTGTCGCCGTTGGGCACGATGCCGTCGCGGCGCAGGCCGGAGCCGAACAGGTAGTCCGCGCCGATCCGCGTCGAATCCGCGAAGGCGTAACTGATGCCACCCGACGAGGTGTACTTCTGGTCGTGGTCGAGATGGATGAAGTGATCCTGGATATAGGCCAGGTCGTCCGGGCTGAAGTTGTACTGGCCGGTGATGATCCGCTTGCCGACCGAGCGGTTGTACGCGAAGTTGAAGTACGCGGTGAGCGCGCCACCGTCGTAGTTGATCGTGAGTTCGTCACCCTTGACCTTGCCCTGGTCGTAGTTGAACGTGGAATAGACCAGCGCGGTGCCGAACTGTCCTTCGTCCTGGATGCGCTGCACATGGCGCGAATAGCTGTCGAGGCCCACCGTCCACGCATCGCCCAGCTTCTGCGAGATGCCGATGTCGTAATAGCTGGAACGCTCGGCCAGCGGCGTGTCGTTGCCGTTGTCCGGCAGCGCATTGGTGGTACCGGCGAACTTCGCGATCGAGGTGGGGCTGATCATCTCCGACGCGGGCGGCGTGAAGTAACGCGAGAAGCCCGCGTGGATCGTGGTGCTGTCCGTGGGTTGATACACCACGCCGACGCGCGGGCTCAGCTGGCTTTCCGTGCGGAAGGCGTCGTAACGATCGGCGCGGACGCCGTAGTTCACGGTCCACTTCTCGCCGATGCTCCACTCGTCCTGCAAATAGAGCGCGTAGGTGCGGGCGATGATGCGGCTGGCGTCGACGATGTTCAGCGGCGTGGTGGAGGTCTGGTTGCCGTCCGCGTCGGCCGGGAACACGAGCGCGTCGTTGGTGGCGTTCGCCCTTTCGAACGATCCGTAGATGCCATAGCGCAAGGTGTGGCTGTCGCCCAGCGGCGTGGAGAAGTCCGCTTGCAGCGTGCTCGCGCGGTTCGCCCGGCTCACGTCCGAAGCGACGCCGTTGAACATCAGGTCGCCGATGTCGTCCGGGGTGAAGTCCAGGCTGCTGTAACGCTGTCCCGCCGAGACCTGATATGCCGTGTCGCCCATCTTGCCCTGCAGGCTCAACACACCGAAGCGCGTCTTTTCCTTCTGGCGCTCGTTGAGCTGGGCCGAGTCGAAGTTGGTGACGTCGAGATAGCCGAACTGCGGCGTCTGGTCCGGGTTGTTCGGGATCTCGAAACGGTTGTTGGTGGCGCCGAACAGGAAGCTGAGGCGCGTGTCGTTGTCGATCAGGTAGGAGATATCGCCGAATGCCTTCACCTGGTTGGTGTGGTCGTGGATCGGCTTGCGGCTGGCGGTCGGGTTCTCGATACCGACGTCGTTCTCCAGGTAGTTCGCGGTGAGGAACCAGCTCCAGGCGCCGCTGCGGCCGAACAGGGTCGCGTTCGGGTTCAGCGTACCGAACTGGCCACCCGTGATGCCGACGCTGCCGCCCACGCCGTCTTCCTTGGGCGAACGCGTGGTGATGTCGACGATGGCCGCGGTGCGCTCGCCGTACTGCGCGGGCAAGGCACCCGTGAGCAGCTTCACGTTCTGGATCATGCGCGCGTCGAGGGTCTGGCCGAAGCCGCCGATGCTTTCCGGGATGAGCACGCCGTCGATGCGGTACTGCAGGTTCGCGTGGTCGCCGCGCACGTGCAACTGGCCGTAGGAATCCTGGACCACGCCCGGCGCCTGCAGGATCACCTGGTTCAACGGCGTCGAATCGCCCAGCGGCAGGGCCTGGATCGTCTGCCGGTCCATGACGTACTGGCTGCTGCCCGTGTCGGGCGACAGGCTGTTCCGCGCTTCGTCCAGCCGGGCGGTCACGTCCACCTCGCCAAGGTCCGTGGCCTTCGGCGGCGGCCTGTCGTCGGTCGCGAAAACGGGTGCGGCGGACAGGGCGAGGGCGATGCAGAGCGCGAGGCGAGCAGGGGTCATCGTGGATTTTTCCAAGGATCGAAATGTTATAACGTATCTTCTTGCGGACACGCCAAGGGGGAATTGGGCGAGGCGACTGTGCCGGGCGTGGCTTTCCGCCAGCTTTCACGGCGCTTCATGATCGACTCACGCCGTCGCGGCGACCATGCCCGTCCTGACCCCTGGAGAAACCGATGGCGAAACGAGACGCCACATCGACATCGAAGGAAATCGTCGCGACGAGCGGCGGCCGCGCCGACAGCCCTGTCGCCAGGGCCATCCTGGAGTTCGTCAGCCGGATTCCCGATAGCGACATCTCCCCCGCCAGCAAGGGCACGGCGGAGGAAGAAGCGCGCCGCCTGGCCAGCACGGCCGCCAACAAGGCCGCGGTGACGGCCGGGTCGCTGGCCTTGCCGCCAGGTCCATTGGGATGGCTGACCGTGCTGCCGGAGCTAGTCGCGATCTGGCGCATCCAGGGCCAGCTGGTCAGCGATATCGCCGCCGCCTATGGCAAGACCGCCCGGCTCGGGCGGGAACAGATGCTCTGGTGCCTGTTTCGCCATACCGCCGCGCAGGCCTTCCGCGACGTGGCCATCCGCGTCGGCGACCGCCTGGTCTTCCGCACCGCCGCCACGGGGGTATTGCAGCGGCTGGCCGGGCGCATCGGCGTCAGTATCTCCAAGCGCGCCGTCGGCAAGGGCATCTCGCGCTGGCTGCCCATCGTCGGCGCCCTGGGCGTGGGAGCCTACGCTTATTACGACACCGGACAGGTGGCGCGGACGGCGATCGAACTGTTCAGTGGCGAGGTGCACGTCGAGGAAGACGAACAGGCTTCGCCGGAAGCGGACGCGTAGCGATGCCCGGTGACGTGGGCGCCGGTTTGCGGCAAGCTCGCGGGCGCATCTACAGGGAGTCACGATGAACAAGCAGCCGGTCGTCCTCGTCACCGGAGGCGCGCGCCGCGTCGGCGCCGCCATCGTCAGGCGCCTGCACGCCGCGGGTTGCGTCGTGGCGATCCACTACCGGCGTTCGGCCGGCGAGGCCGACGCGCTCGCGCGTGAGCTCAACGCCGCCCGCACGGGCAGCGCGGCCACGTTCGCCGCCGCGCTGGAAGACGACGACGCCTTGCCGGTCCTCGTCGGCTCCGTGGTCGAGCGCTTCGGCCGCCTCGACGGACTGGTCAACAACGCCTCCGCGTTCTACCCCACCCCGGTCGGCGCGACCACGCCCGCGCATTGGGACGACCTGTTCGCCGCGAACGCGCGCGCGCCCTTTTTCCTGGCGCAAGCGGCCACGCCCGCACTGCGCGAGGCAAAGGGAGCGATCGTGAACATCGTCGACATCTACGCCGAGCGCCCGCTCGCCGGGCACGCCGTGTACTCGATGGCGAAAGCCTCGCTGGCGATGCTCACCTTCGCCCTGGCGAAGGATCTCGCACCCGATATCCGTGTCAACGCGGTCGCTCCCGGTGCCATCCTGTGGCCCGAGTCGGGCAAACCGGAAGAAGCTGCCGAGACGCTCATCGCGAAGACGCCGCTCGCCCGCAAGGGCGAGCCGGCGGACGTGGCCGAAGCCGTGCGCTGGCTGTTGCTCGACGCACGCTACACGACCGGGCAGGTCGTGCGCGTGGACGGCGGGCGGGCGCTGACGATCTGAGCGTCAGTTCTTCTGGCGGAACGCCGATTCGAGCAGCGCGCGGTCGAAACCCTGGCCCGGATCGCCTTCCTGGGTATAGCGGTACAACGCCGCGGAGTACACGCCATGCATCGCCGCCTGGAACAGGCTGAGCGCGACCAGGCCGACGATGGCGATCACGCCCACCGCCACCATCAATGCCACCGACTGCGTGCTGGCCGCGGCGAAGAACAGGATGCCGCTGACGAAGATCAGGCAGAAGGTGAGGATGCCGCCGGCCAGGCCGATGCCGGCGTTGCCGATCAGGTTCTCGCCCCAGGTCTGTTTCAACGCGCCGGCGCTGCGCTTCACCGCATCGATGGGGCCGACGTCCTGCGCGGCGAGCACGGGCACGACGAGGAAGGTGGCCACCGTCCAACCGAAGCCGATCAGGCCGACCACGAGACGGCCGATGAAGCCGAGGCGTTCCTGCAACGCGCGAAGGATCATGCCCACCGTCGCGGCGATCAGGGCGTAGCCGAGGATGTTCGGTAACTTGCCCATGGCCGTGCGGATGCCATCGCCGAGGGTCGGATTGCCGCCGTCCAGACGGATCAGCGCGGCCGAAGCCAGCGCCACGTTGAAGAAGATGACCACGGCGTACTGGACGAAGTAGAAGAGGAAGCTCACCAGCAGGAACATCGGCGAGACATGCTGGCGCTGGCCTTCGAGGTCCACCTGGTTGTGCGAGACCAGGGCGATGACAGGCCATGCGAAGGTGGCGATCACCACCAGCGAGGCCAGCCCCGCGAGCAGCGGGAAGAGCATCAATTCCTTGTCCTGCCGGAGGATGTTGGCGCTGGCTTTCATCAGCGCCCAACTGCGTGCGAACTTACCCATTTCCTTGTTTCCCCTTGGTCCGATGTGGACGCGTTGTAGCATCTTGCGCGAGCAGTCGCCAGCGTCACCGGCCGAAGATGGAAACCAGCCAACCGAAACTCGGTGGGAGCCGACCTTGTCGGCGATCCCGCGGCAGCGGGCCAGGTTGAAGCAAGCACCCATCGCCGACAAAGTCGGCTCCCACAAGAGCGAAATCCGTCTTCCTTGAAGCGGACCCACATGGAAGCGGACCCACATGCCGGACATACCTTGTGGGAGCCGACCTTGTCGGCGATCCCGCGGCAGCGGGCCAGGTTGAGGCAAGCACCCATCGCCGACAGGGTCGGCTCCCACAAGAAAGCCGGCTCCCACCGGAAGGCTCGTGCTTCGGGAACGCTTCTTACTTGGGTGCGGCCACGGCGCGGGTGCAGGCTTCATCCACCACCAGCGGCTCGCTCTCCTGCGGGAAGGCCGCCCACAGGTCCGCCATCGTCCGGCCGTTCACCGGGTGACGCAGCGCCGGCGCGATATCGGCCATGGGCTTCAGCACGAAGGCGTGACGCAACTCACCGCGAGGGATCTCCAGATGCCCTTCCCCGCTCAGCACGAGGTCGTCGTAGAGCACGATGTCCACATCGAGGGTGCGGCTCGCGTAGCGCTCACCGCCACGGACGCGCCCGTGGCGATCTTCCAGCGCGTGCAGCCAGTCGTTGAGGTCGTCGGGACCGAGGTCGCTGTCAAGGGCCACGGCGAGGTTGAGGAAGTCAGGTCCGTCGAAGCCGACCGCCGCGCTGCGGTAAACCGGCGAAACGTCCAGCGCTCCGAAGCGGCGGCGCAGCTCGGCCACCGCAAGACCGAGCCAGTGTTCCGCATCGATGTTCGAGCCCAGGCTGAGGTAGGCGCGCCCCACGTCAGTGCTTGTCCATCGGGTTAATCATTCCGGACGCGTGCCGCGTTCGATGCGAACGCCGACCGCGCGGGCCCCGCGTACCGCGCCGGGCTTGGAAAGCTTCAGGCGCACCCAGGTCACGCCGAACTCCTCGCGCACGATCTCCGCGCAGCGCTCGGCGAGCGTCTCGACCAGGCCGAAGCTCGAAGCCTCCACGTAAGCCTGGAGGCGCTTGGAGATCGACTTGTAGTTGAGCGTGTCGGCGATGTCGTCACTGGCGGCCGGCCGGCGGTTGTCAAAGGCCATCTCGAGATCGAACGACAGGGTCTGCCGAATGCGGCGTTCCCAGTCGTAGATGCCGATGACCGCGTCGATGCGCAGGTCTTCGATGAAGACGATATCCATGGAGTCAGGTGCTGCGAAGGGCCTTACAGGGTCCGCGAGGAGGGGCGATTTCGCAAGCACTCAGGCCGCTGGCGGCAATGTCTCCAGGCTCCAGCGCGGATACACCTGGATCGTCTCGTCCTGGTGCTGGCCCACGGCCAGCCGGATCGCCCCGGCCAGGGCGATCATCGCGCCATTGTCGGTGCAGAACGCCAGGCGCGGGAAATACACCCGGAATCCGTCCGCCCCGGCGGCCTGCGCCAGTTGTTCGCGCAGCCGCTTGTTCGCGCCCACGCCGCCCGCGATCACCAGCCGCTTCGCCCCGGTGACCTCCAGCGCGCGCCGGCACTTGATGGCCAGGGTGTCGACGATCGCCTCCTCGAAACCGCGGGCGATGTCGGCACGGGTCTGATCGGTCTTGTCCGACGCCTGCCAGGCCAGGAGCACCTGGGTCTTCAGGCCGGAAAAGCTGAAGTCCAGACCCGGCCGGTCGACCATCGGGCGCGAGAAACGAAAGCGTCCCGGCGTGCCCTCCTCGGCCAGCTTCGCCAGCGCCGGGCCGCCCGGGTAGGGCAGGCCCATGAGCTTGGCCGTCTTGTCGAAGGCCTCGCCCGCGGCGTCGTCGAGGGTGTCGCCGAGGATCCGGTACTCGCCGATCGCCTTGACCTCCACCAGCATCGAATGACCACCCGAGACCAGCAAGGCGACGAAGGGCGGTTCCGGCGGATCGTCCTCGAGCAGCGGCGCGAGCAGGTGGCCTTCCATGTGGTGGACCCCGATGGCGGGCACACCCAGCGCCCAGGCCATGGCCCGGGCCGCCGAGGCACCGACCAGCAGGGCGCCGACCAGGCCGGGCCCCGCCGTATAGGCCACGCCACCGAGGTCCGCCGGGGTCATGCCGGCCTCCTTCAAGGCCTCCCTGACCAGGGGCAGCAGCTTGCGCACATGGTCCCGGCTGGCCAGTTCAGGCACCACGCCGCCGTATTCGGCATGCAGGGCGATCTGGCTGAAGAGCGCGTGGGAAAGCAGCCCCCGGCCAGGCTTCTCGGGGTCCCAGCGCAGCAGGGCCACGCCGGTCTCGTCGCAGGAGGTTTCCACGCCCAAAACGGGCTTTGAATTTTTCATCTCGATCACGTTATAATCCACGGCTCACCCGGATTCACGGGTCAGTTTAATCAAGTGGAGTTTCCATGCCGAGCGTTAAAGTCCGCGAGAACGAGCCGTTTGAGCTTGCCCTTCGCCGCTTCAAGCGTACGTGCGAGAAGGCTGGCGTGCTGGCCGAAACGCGCAAGCGCGAATTTTACGAAAAGCCGACCCAGGAGCGTAAGCGCAAGCGCGCTGCTGCTGTGAAGCGCCACCTGCGCCGTCTGTCCCGCGACACGACGCGCCGGACCCGCATGTACTGATGTACCAGCCGGTCCTCGTGGCCGGCATGGTAACGCGGTTGGCGCGTTTACGCTGCCCCCGCACTCAGGCGGAAATCCCGAGCCGGCTTTGCCGAAAGGTGAAGCCGGCTTTTCGTCGTCCCGGAGAAAAGACATGAGCCTCAAGGCAAAGATCACCGAAGACATGAAGGCCGCCATGAAGGGCGGTGAAAAGGACCGCCTGGCCGTCATCCGCCTGGTCCAGGCCCAGATCAAGCAGCGCGAGGTCGACGAGCGGATCGAGCTGGACGACAACCAGGTGCTCGCCGTGCTCGAGAAGATGCAGAAGCAGCGCCGCGATTCGATCGAGCAGTACGACAAGGCTGGTCGCACCGATCTGGCCGATATCGAGCGCTACGAGATGGGCGTGATCGACGGCTACCTGCCCGCCAAGCTGGGCGAGGCCGAACTGGACGCCATCATCGACGCCGCCATCGCCGAATCCGGAGCCACCACCGCCCGTGACATGGGCAAGGTGGTCGCGCTGATCAAGGAAAAGGCCACCGGCCGCGCGGACATGGCCGCCGTGGCAGGCAAGGTGAAGGCCAGGCTGGCCTGATAGCCTCCGCGGGAACCGAGCCGATTGGGAACCGACCCTGGTGGGAGCCGGCTCCCACAGTGTATTGCGGGCACCCATCGCCGACAGGGTCGGCTCCCACCAAATCGCCGCTTCAACTAACGGTGACCGTTCACGGCTTCGCCACGGTGCTGCCAGCATCCTGCGCGGCGCGGCTGGCGGGCCACCCTCCGGCGCCTGACGGAGGATTTCCATGCTCAAGTACGCCATCATCTTCGGCCTTATCGCCCTGGTTACCGGCGCCCTCGGCTTCAGCCGGGTCTCGGGCGTCGCCGCCACCATCGCCAAGGTGTGCTTCGCCATCTTCCTGATCCTGTTCGTGATCGCGATCCTAGCCGTCATCGGCGTCTTCAAGCTCGCCTTCTAAAGGTACGCCAGGCTCCATACGGAAGCGGATGCATGGCATCCTAGGGGACTGATGCGTGGCCGTATTCCCGACAATTTCATCGATGAACTGCTGACTCGCGTCGACATCGTCGACGTGATAGAGCGGCGCGTGCCGCTGAAGAAGGCCGGGCGCGAATGGACCGCATGCTGCCCCTTCCACAACGAACGCTCGCCCTCGTTCTACGTGAGCCCGCAGAAGCAGTTCTTCCACTGCTTCGGCTGCGGCGCGCATGGCAGCGCGATCAAGTTCATCATGGATTACGACCGCCTCGAATTCCCCGACGCCATCGAGGAACTCGCCCAGTCCGTGGGCTTGAAGGTGCCCTACGAGGGCGGCCGGGACGATAAGCCGCGGGAAGACCGCAGCGACCTCTACTCCCTGCTCGACGACGCCGCCAGCTTCTACCAGCGCGAACTCGACAACAGCGCCGAGGCCCGTGCCTATATCGACCGGCGCGGCCTCGACGACGAGATCGTCAAGCGCTTCCGCATCGGCTGGGCGCCCGCCGGTTTCGACGGCGTATTGAAGGCGCTGGGCACCTCCGACCGTCGGCGCCAGCTGCTCAACGAAGCCGGCATGGTCGCCAGCAACGAGCGGGGCAATCGCTACGATCGCTTCCGTGAGCGGGTGATGTTCCCGATCCTCGACCGGCGCGGCCGCGTGATCGCCTTCGGCGGACGCGTGCTGTCGTCGGACCAGAGCCCGAAATACCTCAATTCACCCGAGACACCGCTCTTCCACAAGGGCCGCGAGTTGTTCGCCTTGTGGCAGGTGAAGCAGGCCCACCAGCACCTCACCCGGATCATGGTGGTGGAGGGCTACATGGACGTCATCGCGCTGCATCAGGCCGGCCTGCCCATTGCCGTCGCCACGCTCGGTACGGCAACCACGCCGGAACACGCCGAAGTGCTCTTCCGCGCGGCACCCGACGTGTATTTCTGCTTCGACGGCGACCGCGCCGGTCGCCAGGCGGCATGGCGCGCGCTGGAATCGATCCTGCCGCGCATGCGCGACGGCCGCCAGGCCCATTTCCTGTTCCTGCCCGACGGCGAAGATCCGGACACCCTCGTACGCAAGGAAGGCAAGGAGGGCTTCGAGAAGCGCATGAAGGAATCCATGCCGATGTCGGAGTATTTCTTCGAGGAACTGGCCCGCGATGTCGACGTCACCCGGATCGACGGGCGCGCGCGTCTCGCGGAACGCGCCCGTCCACTGATCGCCAAGCTGCCCGACGGCGCTTTCCGCGACCTGATGGCGCAGGAGCTGGAGCGCCGCACGGGCGCGAAGGCGGTCCTGGACGCTGAGCCCGCCCCCCGGCAAACGGCCGCCCCGCGCCCGTCCGGAGGTGGCCAGCGAAGCCTCGTCCGTAGCGCGATCACCATGCTCCTCGCACAGCCTGCGCTGGCCGAGGAGGTGGAGGTCCCCTACCCGTTCCTGCGCTACAACCGGAACGGTGTCGACCTCCTGGCCGAACTGATCGATATCGCGCGGAGCCGACCGGGCATCAATTCCGCGGTGCTCGTGGAGAACTTCATGGACCGCCCGGAATACCCGGCGCTGCAGAAGCTCATGCAGCTGGGACTGCTGGTCGATCCGGACGCCCAGCGCTCGGAGTTCCGCGGCGCGCTGATCAACATGCAGAACCAGGCCGTGTCGGATCGCCGCGAGTACCTGATCGCCAAGAGCCGCGAAGAGGGCCTGGACGACACGGAAAAGGCCGAACTTCGCGTCCTCCTCGCCGCCCGCGCCATACCCGCTCCGGCGGACGACGAATGATGCGCCGCATCGTGGGCGTAACGCGATCCGTGGGATCATCCCGGCCTCGTTCCTCCAAGGGACCGGCCCCAGCCGGATTCGCGCGCTACTGATGGACCTGCTCAACGACCTCGTCGATTTCTTCGGAAGGAACGGATACCTCGCCGTCTTCTTCGCCCTGATGCTCTGCGGGGCAGGCATCCCCTTGCCCGAGGACATCACCCTCGTGGCCGGCGGCATCATCACCGGCCTTGGCTACGGCGACGTCCATACGATGGTCGGCGTGGGCATGGCCGGCGTGCTCGTGGGCGATTCCACGATGTTCCTGCTGGGCCGTCACTTCGGTGGGAGGATCATGAGCTGGCGCCTGGTCGCGCGCCTGCTCACGCCCGAGCGCTACGCGAAGGTGCAGGAGAAGTTCGAGCGCTACGGCAACCGCATGATGTTCGTCGCCCGCTTCCTTCCGGGCATGCGCACCGCCGTGTTCATCACCGCCGGGGCCACCCATCGCGTCGGCTTCTTCCGCTTCCTTCTGCTGGACGGTCTCGCCGCGGCCATCAGCGTGCCGCTGTGGGTCTACCTGGGGTATTTCGGCGCACACAACCACGAGTGGCTGGCGATGTGGATCCATCGCGGGCAAACCGGCGTCTGGCTGGCGATCGCCGCCGCGCTGGTCGTGCTGGGCGTGATCTGGTGGCGCCGCAAGAAGGCCACGCGGGACTGCTGATCCCCGCGGCGGACCACCAGGCAGGGCTACCCGGTGGGAGCCGACCTTGTCGGCGATCCCGCGGCAGCGGGCCAGCCTGAGGCAAGCACCCATCGCCGCTGAAGCGGCTCCCACAGAGGGGTGCGGATCGCCGACAGGGTGGGCTCCCAGCAGAACCCGGCCAGACCCGGCCAGCTTGCCGATTTATCGGCTCCCACCCGTGGAGCCGCTCCCACCGGTTCCGGTCAACCGGCTGCCGTGATCTCGGCGAAGAGCCAGTCGCGGAAGACGGTGGTTTCCTCGCGCGGCTCGGCGTCGCGGGATACCGCCAGGTAATAGGTGTGATGCAGCGGCAACGCCAGGTGGAACGGGGCCACGAGGCGGCCCGCGGTCAGGTCGTAGGCCACCAGCAGTTCCTGGGCCAGCGCCACGCCCTGCCCCTCGATCGCCGCCTGGAGCATCATCGTGCCGTCGCTGAAACCCATCTCTCGCGACACCGGTCCCGGTTCGACACCCGCGCGCTCGAACCACTGGTCCCATCCCGTCGCCGCCGCGGCACGACGGCCCGGACGTTCGTGCAGGAGCATCTGCGCGGGCAGGTCCGCCGGTCCGCGCACCTGTTCGGCGAGCGCGGGAGCACAGACCGGCGTGTAGCCACTCACCACGAGGATGGACTGGCCGGCGCCTTCGCTCACGCGATCGTCGATGGCGAGGTCCCAACCCCCTTCGTCGCCACCGTCGGTGACCACTTCCACGGCGATGTCCGGATGCCTGGCGAAGAAGCGGAACAACCTCGGCACCAGCCATTTCGTACCGAAGGTGGGCGGCACGGAGACGCGCAAGGAGGCATGGCGCTGCCCCATCACCTGGTCCGTGGCGTGCTGCAACGCACGAAAAGCGTCACGAATGCGCGGAAAATAATTTTCGCCCGCCGCCGTGAGCGACAGCCGATTGTTGCTTCGCACAAAGAGCGGCGTGCCGAGGTACGACTCCAGCAACTTGACTTGCGCACTCACCGCCGCGGCGGTCAGCGAGAGTTCCTCGCCCGCCTTGGTGAAGCTCATATGCTGCGCTGCAAGCTCGAACACGCGCACGGCATTGAGGGGTAATGAGCGCTTCATTGCGGACTCGTTCAAAAAAACTTGGGGAAACCCCGAAGAATTTCTAGTTTGCCTGCCTCGGCAGGCAACGCCAAGAATCCATGGCGCTTTCGATCGGACCCTCGATGAACATCCTCACCGTCGACACCGGAACCACGAACACCCGCGTCACCGTCTGGCACGACGGCGACGTGGTCGGACAGGCCGCCCGGCAGGTAGGCGTGCGCGATACCGCCATCACCGGCAGCACGGCGAAACTCGAGGAAGGCGTGCGCGAAACCATCGCCGAAGCCCTCGCGGCGGCGAACCTCGGCAAGGCCGACATCGGTCGCGCCATCGCTTCGGGCATGATCACCTCCAACATGGGCCTGTGCGAAATACCGCATGTGGTCGCGGCCGCCGGCATCGACGACCTCGCCGCCGCCATGCGCGAGAGCCTCATCGCCAACGTCTGGCACGAGCCGATCTGGTTCGTGCCCGGCGTGCGCAACGCGGTGGACCACATCGGCCTGCACAACTGCGAGGCGATGGACATGATGCGCGGCGAGGAAGTGGAGTCCTTCGCCCTGGTCGAGCGGCTGAACCTCGACGAGCCAACGGTCATCGTCCTGCCCGGCTCCCATTCCAAGTTCGTCAGCATCGATGCGAAGCGCCGCATCGACGGCTGCGTCACGACGCTGGCGGGCGAACTGCTGCACGTGATATCGCACGACACCATCCTCGCCGGCTCGCTGAAGGAAGGCTTCGCCAAGCGCATCGATGCCGAAATGCTGCTGGCCGGTGCCGCTTCCGCGAAGAAGATCGGCCTGGGCCGTGCCTGTTTCAGCGTGCGCATCCTCGACCAGTTCGCGGTGTACGACGCCAATGCGCGCGCCAATTTCCTGCTCGGCGCGGTGCTCGGCTCGGACCTGCTCACCCTCAAGAATTCCAGCGCGATCCGGATGAGTCCGGGCACGCGCTTCGTCGTCAGCGGCAAGCCGATCCTGCGCGAAGCGATCGGCCGGCTGGTCGAGGGCGACGATTTCTTCTCCGGCACGGTCACCGTGCTGGGCGACGACGAGCAACGCGACCTCGCGGGATACGGCGCCATCGCCGTCGCCCGTCGTCGCGGGCTGGTCGACTGACACGGCCCATGGCCATCCGAATCACCCGAGGAGGGAACGCATGAAGACGAAGATCGCCCTGGGCCTCCGCGCCCTCGCCCTGGCGCTGGCCGTGACCGCCGCGCCCGCTTTCGCCGCCGACGACCCGGTGAAGATCGGTTTCGTGGTGAAGCAGCCCGAGGAACCCTGGTTCCAGGACGAATGGAAGTACGCCGAACAGGCGGCGAAGGAGAAAGGCTTCACCCTGGTGAAGATCGGCGCGCCGGATGGCGGCCAGGTCCTCACCGCCATCGACAACCTGAAGTCGCAGCATGCGCAGGGTTTCATCATCTGCACGCCCGACGTGAAGCTCGGTCCTTCGATCGTGGCCAAGGCCAGGATCGACAAGCTCAAGCTGATGACGGTGGACGACCGCCTCGTCGATGGCTCCGGCAAGCCGATCGAATCCGTCCCGCACATGGGCATCTCGGCGTCGAAGATCGGCGAGCAGGTCGGCGAGGCGATCGCCGCGGAGATGAAGAAGCGTGGCTGGAAGCCGGAGGAAACCGGCGCCCTGCGCATCTCCTACGACCAGTTGCCGACGGCGAAGGAACGCACCGACGGCGCCATCGCCGCGCTCACCGCGGCCGGCTTCCCGAAGGCCAACGTGGTCAACGCGCCGCAGGCCAAGACCGATACCGAGAACGCCTTCAACGCGGCGAACATCGCCATCACGCAGAACCCGAAGTACAAGCACTGGATCGCCTTCGGCCTCAACGACGAAGCCGTGCTCGGTGCCGTGCGCGCGGCGGAAGGCCGTACCTTCCGCGCCGACAACATGATCGGCGTGGGCATCGGCGGCAGCAAGTCGGCGCTCAACGAATTCGCCAAGGCGCAGCCGACCGGCTTCTTCGGCAGCGTGCTGATCAGCCCGAAACGCCACGGCTATGAGACGTCGGTGAACATGTACGAATGGATCAAGAACGGCAAGGCGCCGCCGCAGCTCACCCTCACCACCGGCCAGCTGATCACCCGCGCCAACGCCGCGGAGATCCGCAAGGACATGGGGCTTTGACGATGACGAACGCCCCGCGCCTCGAGTTCCGCCATATCGGGAAGACCTTTCCCGGCGTGCGCGCGCTCGACGATGTCGGCTTCGCCGTGCGCGCCGGCAGCGTGCACGGCCTGCTCGGCGAGAACGGCGCGGGCAAGTCGACCATGATGAAGATCCTCGGTGGGGAATACATCCCCGACGAGGGCGAAGTCGCGATCGACGGACACGTGCGGCACTTCCGCAAGGCGGCCGATGCCATCGACGCGGGCGTGGCGGTGATCCACCAGGAACTCCAGTACGTGCCGGAACTGTCGGTCATGGAGAACCTGCTGCTCGGCCGCCTGCCCACGCGCTTCGGCCTGGTCGACCGCCGCCGCGCGCTGGCCTGGACTCGCGAGCGCCTGGACGCACTCGGCGTGGACCTCGATCCCCGCGCGAAGCTGAAACAGCTTTCCATCGGTCAACGGCAGATGGTGGAGATCGTCAAGGCGATCCTGCGCGACGCGAAGATCCTCGCGTTGGACGAGCCCACCAGCTCGTTGTCGCATCGCGAGACCGACGTACTCTTCCGCCTCGTGCGCGACCTGCGCGCGCAGGGCAAGGCGATGATCTACATCTCGCACCGCCTCGACGAGATCTTCGAACTCTGCGATGCGGCGACGATCTTCCGTGACGGCCGCAAGGTCACCGATTTCGACACGCTGGAGGGCGTCACCCGCGACGCGCTCGTGCAGCGCATGGTCGGCCGCGAGATCAGCGACATCTTCGGCTACCAGCCGCGCGAACACGGTGACGTGCGCCTCTCGGTGAAGAACGTGACCGGCCGTGCCGTGCCCCTGCCGGTGAGTTTCGAGGTGCGTGCCGGGGAAATCGTCGGCTTCTTCGGCCTGGTCGGCGCGGGCCGCTCCGAGATCATGCGCGTGGTCTACGGTGCCGACCGGCGTACCGCCGGCGAGGTACGCGTGGACGGGCAGAGCATCAAGGGCTCGCACATCCGCGACGCCATCCGGCACGGCCTCGTGTTCTGCCCCGAGGATCGCAAGGAAGACGGCATCATCGGCGTGCGCTCGGTGTCGGAAAACATCAACATCAGCGCGCGACGCAACCACCTCACCGCCGGCCTTTTCGTGAACGACCGCAACGAGGCCAGGACCGCCGACAGCTACATCGAACGACTGCGCATCCGCACGCCGCACCGCCGGCAGGAAATCCGCCTGCTGTCCGGCGGCAACCAGCAGAAAGCGGTGCTCTCGCGCTGGCTGGCCGAGAAAGACCTGCGCGTGCTGATCGTCGACGAGCCCACCCGCGGCATCGACGTCGGCGCGAAGAACGAGATCTACAACGTGCTCTATGAACTGGCCGCGCGCGGCGTGGCCGTGGTGATGATCTCCAGCGAGCTGCCCGAGGTACTCGGCGTCTCCGACCGTGTCGTCACCATGTGCCGTGGCCGCATCACCGCCCAGTTCGACCGCGCCTCGGCGAACGAGCAGAACGTCCTCGCCGCCGCCCTGCCTGAAAGCGCGGGATCCACCCCGATAAGGAACGCCTGACCCATGACCGAGCCCAACGCCGCCGCCATCGCCGCGACCCGCGAGACGCCCGAGGCCCATCGCCGCGCCCTGCTCTGGCAGGTCGTCGACGATTACAGCCTGATCGGCATCTTCATCGTGCTGTTCGCCGTGCTGAGCATGACCGTGCAGTACTTCTTTTCGTGGGACAACGTGGTCGGCCTGGCCCTTTCCGTGTCGCAGATCGGCATGGTCGCCTGCACGATGATGTTCTGCCTGGCTTCGCGCGATTTCGACCTCTCGGTGGGCTCGACCGTGGCGTTCGCGGGCGTGTTCTGCGCGATCGTTTCCAACGCCACGGGCAGCGTGGTGGTCGGTATCGGCGCCAGCCTGGTCGCGGGCGCCCTGGTCGGCTTCGTCAATGGCGCGGTCATCGCCAAGCTCAAGATCAACGCGCTGATCACCACGCTGGCGACGATGGAAATCGTGCGTGGCCTGGCCTTCATCGCCTCGCACGGCCAGGCCGTGGGCGTCACCAGCGAGGCCTTCTTCACCCTGGGCAGCGCCGAGTTCCTCAGCTTGCCGGTGCCGGTATGGGTCACCCTGGCCTGCTTCGTCGTCTTCGGCGTGCTGCTCAACAAGACCATCTACGGCCGCAATACCCTGGCGATCGGCGGCAATCCGGACGCCGCGCGCCTCGCCGGCGTGGCGGTCGATCGCGTGCGCATCGCCATCTTCCTCATCCAGGGCCTGGTCGCCGCTCTGGCCGGCATCATCCTCGCCTCGCGCATGACCAGCGGCCAGCCCAACGCGGGCGAAGGTTTCGAGCTCAACGTCATCTCGGCCTGCGTATTGGGCGGCGTCTCCCTGATGGGCGGCCGTGCGAGCATCAGTGGCGTGCTCGTTGGCGTCCTCATCATGGGCACCGTGCAGAATGCGATGAGCCTCATGAACATCGACGCCTTCTACCAGTACCTGGTCCGCGGTGCGATCCTGCTGATCGCCGTGCTCGTGGACCAGCTCAAGAACCGCAGGCAATCCCGCTGATGACCGATACCTTCAAACCGCTTTCCTCCCACCGCCAGGCCCATGCCGAGGGTGTGATCTGGGACGACATGGCCGGCCTGGTCCGCTGGACCGACATCGCCACTTCACAGCTGTTCTCGTACGACCCGGCCACGGGCGTCGTGAAGGACTGGAAGCTTCCGGCGCGCCTGTGCTGCTTCGCCCTCACCCACCAGCCCGGCGTGCTCCTGCTCGCGCTGGAGAAGCAACTCGCCCGCTACGACACCCGCGACGGCAGCTTGCACGTGCTCGAGGACATCGAGCCCGACCTGCCCGGCACGCGCACCAACGACGGCCGCTGCGACCGTGGCGGCAACTTCATCTTCGGCACCCTCAACGAACGGGGCCCGGAGAAGGTGGCATCGTTCTGGCGCTACACGCACGACGGCAAGCTCGACCGGCTGGCCCTGCCGAAGGCGGCCATCACCAACAGCATCTGCTTCAGCCCGGATGGCGAGACGATGTACTTCACCGACTCGCCCACCGCACAGATCATGGCCTGCGACTACGACGCCGCGACCGGCGAGATCGACCGCATCCGTGTCTTCGCCCAACTGGAAGAAGGTATCGAACCGGACGGCTCGACCATCGACGCCGAGGGCTTCCTCTGGAACGCGCAGTGGGGTGGATCGCGCGTGCTGCGCTACGCCCCCGATGGCCGCGTGGACGCGGTCATCGACCTGCCGGCGCGCCAGCCGAGCTGCGTCACGTTCGCCGGCGCCGCGCTCGACCGCATGGTGGTCACCTCGGCGCACAAGGGCCTGAAGGACACCGTGATCGCCGACGAACCCTCGAACGGCGCGATCTTCATCGGCACGCCGCCGCGCGGACGCGGCCTGCCCGAGGCACGTTACGGTCACGGATCGGGCGCATGACCGGCACGACGAAGGCCGATCCGCGCACCACGCCCTTGCCGCGCCTCGCGGGCAAGGTGGCCATCGTCACCGGCGCCACGCAGGGCATCGGCGCCGCCACGGCGGAGCTGTTCGCCGCCCATGGCGCGAAGATCGTGCTCAACGTGATCCGGGACAACGCGCAGGCGCGTGCCACGCTGGCCGGACTCGACACCGACGACGCCATGCTGTTCGAAGCCGACGTGACCGATCCCGCGGCGGTACGGCGCATGGTCGATGCCGCGACGGAGCGCTTCGGCGCACCCGACGTCCTGGTCAACAACGCCGGCATCAACGTGTTCAACGATCCGCTTTCGCTGAGCGACGACGAATGGACGCGCTGCTTCGAGGTCGACCTCAAGGGCGCCTGGAACTGCGCGAAAGCCGTGCTGCCGGGCATGCTCGGACTCGGTCGCGGCAGCATCGTCAACATCGCCTCGGTGCACGGGCACAAGATCGTCCCGCACTGCTTCCCCTATCCCGTGGCCAAGCATGGATTGATCGGGCTGACCAAGGCGCTGGGCATCGAGTACGCCGCCCACGGCATTCGCGTGAACTCGATTTCCCCGGGTCTCGTGCTGACCGCCATCGCCGAGGCCGGCTTCGCCGCCGCTGCCGATCCCGAGGCGGAACGCCGCCGGCAGACCGAGATCCTGCCTAACAAGCGCATCGGCGAGCCGGCGGAGATTGCCTATACTGCGTTGTTCCTCGCTTCCGACGAAGCGCGCTACATCAACGCCGCCGACATTCGCGTCGACGGCGGCCGTTCCCAGCTCTATCACGAGTGAACCCATGGCCTGGCCGACTGCGCTTCCCCTCATCGCCATCCTTCGCGGCATCACGCCGGACGACATCGTCGGCCACGTCGAGGCCCTGCTCGAAGCGGGATTCGACGCCATCGAGGTGCCCCTCAACTCGCCCGACTGGCAACGCAGCATCCCCATGGCGCTGGAAGTCGCCGGCACCCGGGCACTGGTCGGCGCGGGCACGGTGCTGACGCCGGAAGCGGTCGACGCGGTGGCCGACCTGGGTGGCCACCTGCTGGTGACGCCCAATACCGACCCCGCGGTGATCCGCCGCGGCCGCGAACGCGGAATGTACACCTCCATCGGCTTCAGCACACCGAGCGAGGCCTTCACGGCCATCGCCGCGGGCGCGCAGTCGCTGAAGTTGTTTCCCGCCGCGCAATGGGGCCCGGGCTACGTGAAAGCCATCCGCGCCGTGCTGCCACCGGACCTGCCGTTGCTGGCCGTCGGCGGTGTCACGCCGGAGAACATCGGCCAGTTCCTCGACGCGGGCTGCATCGGTGCGGGATTGGGCGGCGACCTGTATAAAGCGGGGCAACCCGTGTCGCGGACGCGCGAGCGCGCGAACGCCTTCGTCAAAGCCTATCGTTCGGTCTGAGCATGAAGATCACCAAGATCACCACGTATCGCGTCCCGCCCCGCTGGATGTTCCTCAAGATGGAAACCGACGAAGGCGTCGTCGGTTGGGGCGAGCCCGTGGTGGAAGGCCGTGCGCGCACCGTCGAGGCGGCGGTGCACGAACTTTCCGAGTACGTCATCGGCAAGGACCCGGCCCGCATCAACGACCTCTGGCAGGCGATGTACCGCGGCGGTTTCTACCGGGGCGGCGCCGTCTTCATGAGCGCCATCGCCGGCATCGACCAGGCCCTGTGGGACATCAAGGGCAAGGTGTTGAACGCGCCGGTATACGAGCTGCTCGGCGGCCGTGTACGCGATCGCATGAAGACCTATTGCTGGGTGGGCGGCGACCGTCCCGCCGACGTCATCGCGCAGATCCGCGAGCGCATGGCCCACGGCTTCGACACGTTCAAGATGAACGGTTGCGAGGAAATGGGCATCATCGGCTCGAGCAAGGCGGTGGACGCGGCCGTGGCGCGCGTGGCCGAGATCCGCGAGGCCTTCGGCAACACGATCGAGTTCGGCCTGGACTTCCACGGCCGGGTGTCCGCGCCGATGGCCAAGGTCCTGGTGAAGGAGCTGGAACCGTTCCGCCCCCTGTTCATCGAGGAACCGGTACTCGCCGAACAGGCCGAGTACTACCCGCGCATCGCGGCGCACACCTCGATTCCCATCGCCGCGGGCGAACGCATGTACTCGCGTTTCGAATTCAAGAGCGTGCTGGAGCGCGGCGGCATCTCGATCCTGCAACCCGATCTCTCCCACGCCGGCGGCATCACCGAATGCGTGAAGATCGCCGCGATGGCCGAGGCATACGACGTGGCCCTGGCGCCGCATTGCCCGTTGGGACCGATCGCGCTCGCCTCATGCCTGCACGTGGACTTCGTCAGCTGGAATGCCACGTTGCAGGAACAGAGCATCGGCATCCATTACAACAAGGGCGGCGAGGTCCTCGATTACGTCCTCAACAAGGATGCGCTCGCGCTGGACGATGGTGGCTATGCGTTGCCGTTCAGCGGGCCTGGCCTGGGCATCGAGGTGAACGAGGCACTGCTGATCGAGCGCAGCCGGGAAGTCGCCGACTGGCGGAATCCGCTGTGGCGGCACCCGGATGGGTCCGTGGCGGAGTGGTGATAGGGCGCGGTGTCTTGCCCGCTGCCGCGGGATCGCCGCTGAAGCGGCTCCCACAAGAGCATCGCCGACAAGGTCGGCTCCCACCAGATTGCCGCGGGGGTCCAGGTTTCCGCAGAGGGTCCAGGTTGCCGCGGACGGGTGG
>NZ_JBPGXU010000050.1:0-27635 GCF_056755675.1 Luteibacter sp. KNZ12-1A
AGATGTGTATAAGAGACAGGCCTTCACCTTGGGACGCTTAATTGCAGAAGCCGTTCGGGTAGGTGGACGACTTATAGGCGTAGAGCCAGCTGGTCTTGCCACCGTCGTTGGCGATGTTCCAGCCGTTGCCGATCGAGCCGATCGCCTTGTTCAAGGTCTGCGAGCGGGTGAGCACCGGCGTGGTGAAGTAGTTGTCCGCGTCGGCCTCGACGCGGAACGACAACTCGGCGAGCGAGGGAGCGGACGCGCCGTTGACGTACCACAGGGTAAGCGTGAATTCGGCCACCGATTGACCGATATCGGATTCCGGGCCGTCGTATTCCTGCTGCGTCACCGTCACGCCCGCCACCGGCGAAAGTCCGGCGGTGGAGATATCCGACAACGCCGACGCACCCGGGAACTGCTTGATGAGCGCCGAGACGGTGGTGGGCGTGGTGGCCGCATCCTGTTTGGTGGAATGCGCGAGCACGAGGCTGCCCGGCGTGACGTCGGTCTCGAACTTGGTCTCCTTGTTCTTGCCCGCACCCGATACGTCCGTCCAGTAGGACAACTCTTCATCCGCATGGCGGAACTTGAACTGGATGTCGTTGTGGTCGCCGGCGCGCGTACGCACCGAGTAGCCACGATTCATCAGCGAGCAGCTGTGCGGCGTGTCGTAATAGGCCAGCGTGTCGCGATCGCCCGCGCTGAAGCTGCCGCTGATCGTCTTGTCGAAGGCAAGCGCGGACAGGCGCACCGAGACATCGTGCAGGAGCGTCGCCGCCGCGCTGGACGGATTGCTGGCGAAGCGCGTGGGATCGAGCAGCACCTTGTATTCCTTGCTGTCGACGTAGGCCGGCGTGTTGGCGTGGCTGGCCGTGGCGCCTAGCAGCAGCGTGGCCGACAGCAGGGATAGAACCGTACGTTTCATCATGCGCATGACCCTTCAGTGGTGGTGGGAGGCGGCGGTGGAACGCATGCCCGGCAAGGTCAGCCGGTACACGAGGATGCGGTTGTCGTTATCGATGGCGGAATCGCAGCGCCGGCCTTCCATGACGCAGTGCTTCGCGATGAAGTCGTTGTCGTTGCCGACCAGGAGAAACCAGTCGTCCGGATAGTTCGGGTCGAGCACGGGAACGAGGTCCATCGCTTCCCACTTCTCGGACAGCATCGCCATGCCCGGCTTGTCGCGTTCGATCGAAAGTCCGAAGCGGGCGAGGTCGGTCGGGTCCAGCAGATCGACCAGCGGCTTCCAGCTGGCCGGATGGATGCTGGCGCGCAGGCCGCCATCCTGTCCCAGCACCGACGTCGTCGACGTCTCGTACGTGGTTCCCGCGAGGTTGCTGGCACCGTCCGTATCCACCAGCAACACGCTCTTGAACACGATGGGCTTGCCATTGTCGGCACCGTAGCCGTTGCCATCCCGGGCGAGCATGAGGAAACGATGATCGTCGATGACGCGGATCTCGCTCTGCGCCGCCGTCTTGTTCGGCGCGCCACCGTCGCCCTTGTCGTCGTATGCGGGAAGGCGAACCACGTAATGCGCCACGGGGCGCTTCGGCACCGCATTCCGGCTCACGTCGTAGACGAGTACTCGAGTGAGCGTGCGGCCCGAGGCGTCGCCAGGAGCGCTGTCCTGAACCAGCGCGCTCTGCAACACGACGAACAGGCGTTCGCCATCCGGCGAAAGCGCCATGCCTTCGACACCCTGGTTATTGCGCCGGCCACTGGCGGGTGCACGCAGGGAGGTGAAGTCGGGCTTGCCATCGGTGTCGAGCGGTTGCACCGACCTCGGCGGAACGATGATGCCGGTGAGCCGCCCTTTCGCGTCGAATCGATAGACGTTGGCCGCGTACTCGTCACCCACGTAGAAGCCGCCATCGCGGGTGAACTGCAATGACTCGGCATCCAGCGACACCTTGCCGGCGCCCACTCCTGTCGCAGGCGAAGGCAGGACGACGCCACGCTCCGTGCGCAGGCCGCCTCGTGGCTCCGCTCCCGTGAACGGCTTCCCGTCGAAGTCGCGCAACTCGCGCCCACCGTCGGGCACCAACACAAGACGCGCCCCCGGTGCAGGCGCCGCACCGTGCGTGGGCACCGAGCCCTGTGTGAGTGCAGCGCCGTGCATCGGCGACACCGCGCCTTTTGTGGGAGCCGCTTCAGCGGCGAATGACGCCCGCCCCACCGTCATGCTGAAGCGAAACCGATGCAAGCGTCCCCGGTAATCGAAGAACACGTCGTGCTCCGGGTCGTTGCGACCGCGATCCGGTAGCGTCCATAGCACGCCGGTGTACGTGTCGCCTTCACGCTTCCAACTGCCCGGTTCGATCATCAGCGACGAGAACGAGCCAAGCGTGTCGCCAAGGAAATCCAGCGTGCTCGCCGGCAGGGATCCCGCGGCGACCAGACCCTTGTCGACATAGGTCGTATCGCCCATCCGGACGGTGCGTGGCAACGGTGCCGAAACGATATCCGGCACGCGCACCTCGCCCGTCTGCGCCGCGGCGCTGCCCAGCAGGAGCGCCACGCTCAGGCCGGCGACCAGGCGCGACATCAGAAGCGCACGTCGAGGTTGGCGAAGTACTGGCGCGGCGCCGACGCGTGGAACACGTACGCGGTGCCCTTGGGATCGCTGGGCACGAAGGCGCTGGAGTCGAAGTTGCTTGCGTATCGCTTGTCGCCAAGGTTGGTCACGTTGATCGACAGGCGGATGTCCTTGGCGAAGGAAACGGGCCCGAAGTCGTAGCCACCGGAAAGGTCCCATACGGTGAAGCCGCCGAAACCCCGGTCGTTCGTGTACGTGTAGAACCGCTCGCCGGTGTACTTGCCACGCAAGGACGCGAACCACGCCCCCTGCGTCCAGTCGATCTGCGTCGCGAAGAGCTTGGACGGCGTGTCGGCCTGGATCTTGCCCTTGGTGTGCTGGACGACGCCGGCCTGCACGTAGTCGCTCGCATAGGTGGAGCGGTTGTACGAGGCCGAGTTGTACCAGCGCAGATGATCGGTCGGTGTCCAGACGAAGGTCACTTCCACGCCATGGCTGTCCACGCCGCCCACGTTGTAGAAGCGGTTGCCGCACGACGGACCGACCGGCTGGCGCGAATCACAAGGGTTGTACTGGAGCAGGCGGTTGTCGAAGCGCACGTTGTACGCGGCCACCGAGGCGGCCACCGGACCGGTCTCGATGCGATAGCCGGCTTCCAGGCTGCGTGACTTCTCGGGCTTGAGATCGCCCTGCGTATCCCAGATGGCCTGGCTCACCGCCTGCGGACCGAGCTTGAAACCGCCCTGGAACATCGCGATGTTCTTCGCGAAGCTGGCGAAAACCTCCTGGCCGTCGGCGATCTTGTAACGCGCGCCGAACTGCGGCAGCAGGGCCTTGCTCGCGCTCAGCTTGCCACTGGCGAACTGGTTGTTCGACGTGGGCTTGATCGGCTGCACCGCGTCACCGGGAAGCGCCGTGGCCTGGGACGTGACGTGCGGACTCTTCACGCCGACATCGACGGCAAGCGCATCGTCGAGGAAACGGATCGTGTCCTGCAGGAAGGCCTGTCGCGTGTTCCATACCGTGCGCTGCGCGAAAACGCCGAGGTCCGGCGTGCTGTCGATGGGAGCGCTCAGGTCGCGCGGCCCGCTCACATAGCTGCTGTAGCGCGAGGCGCTGGAGACATTGTGCTCGTACCACACGCCGCCTTCGACGTGATGGTTGGCGACATCCCATGCGGCGGAGAGGATCGCGCCGGAGCGGTTGATCGTATACAAGGTGTTGCGGAAGATGATCGGCAACTGGCGCGGCGTACCCGGGTACGAATAGGTGCCGCTGTTCCAGTTGTGTCCCTCGCCGGCATCCTCGTGATGATAGACCTGGGCATGGATGGTGACCGAATCGCTGGGGAAGAAGTCACCGGCAAGGTAATAGAGGTCGTCGTCGCGCAGGATCTGTCCCGCGGTGAACGCGCCGTCCGCATCGGTGTCCGCGCCGCTCTTGTCGCAGAGCTTCGCGTTGAGCGTACCCGCGTTGCAGTACGCCTTGCCGATCGCCCGCTGCCAGTCCGGCGCGTAACCGCCCCAATCCCAGCCGAGTCCGCGTGCCAGTTCACTCTTGGACAGGTAGAAGTAATCGGCCTGCGAGGTCCGCGAGGTGTCCGCGAAGCCCGTGAGGCGGCCCCAGTCGAAGTCCCACACGGCCTTGCCGTTGAACTGCTTCGTGGTCGAACCGTTGTAGACGCTCTGGTTGTTCCACAGGTCCGAGGTGGTGCGCGCACCGGAGAGGTACATCGAGAACCCGTTGTACTCGCCGGTATCGAAGCGGGCGAAGGTGTGGCGGTTCTGGTCGCTGCCGAAGCCCTGCACGACGCGGCCACCCATGGTCTTGAGCGGATCGCTGGAACTATAGGCGATGGTGCCGCCGAGGTTGCTGGTGGAAGGCGTGCCAAGATTGCCGATGCCTTCGGAAAGCTCCGCGCCGGCGAAGTTCTCGGAGATCAGCGCCCGGTTGATCGAGAGGCCGTTGTAGTTGTTGTACGCGCTGTCGCCGAGCGGCATGCCATCCAGCGTGTAACCCAGCCGCGTGCCGCTGAAGCCGCGCAGGCTCAGGGTCATGGATTGTTCGTTGGTGCCCAGCGCATCGGCGGACTGCGCATTGACGCCAGGCAGCACGTTCAACACCTTCTGCAGGCTGGTTCCCGGCGGAAGCACCTTCTGGTCGGACGTGCGCAGGCGCTGTACCTGGCGCGTCTCACCCGTACCGATGACGGAGACGGCGTCCAGATCCTGCGCCTTGTCGCGCTTGGCCGCGGTGGCGGCGGCATCGGCCGTGGAGTCGGTATCCGTCGCATGGGCGACGGAAGCGAAAGCCATGCCCAGGGCGATGGCCAGAACGGTCTGCTTCAACAAGAGCGGCATCCTTACTCACGCTGACGCGCCGCAACCCCTCCCCTGAGGCAGCCCGGTACACGCCGTGGAAGCGTTGGATAGTCGGGCGTCCAAATGAAATCTTGATGACAGCTGAGATGACAACGAAGGGAGCCGCGCCGGCTCCCCCCACCTAGCGGAAGTCGATCGTGGAGATCGCGCCGGCCATCTCGGGGCGGGGACGCAGGGAAACGTCCCAGTCGTAGAGTTCGCACAGGCGGCGAACGATGGCGAGGCCGAGGCCCGCCCCGCCACCGGTGGCGCTTTCGCCGCGGATGCCGCGCTGGAAGAGCTTTTCGGCATCCTCCGGCTTGATCCCGGGGCCGGTATCGATGACATCGATGTGGCCATCGAGGACACGCACGGTGACCTTGCCTTCCATCGTGTACTTGATCGCGTTGCCGATCAGGTTGGTCAAGGCCACGGAGAGCACCGATGCGGGCGCGTTCACGGTGACCGATCCGTCCACGATCAGTTCGATCTCGATCGGCTTGCCGCCCATCTGCGGACGCTGGCTTTCGATGACGTCTGCGGCGACCCTGGCCACGTCCGTGGTCTCGCCACGCGTCGGCCCGCGGCGCTCGGCACGCGACAGCAGGAGCAGGGCTTCGATGAGTTCGGTGGCCTGGCGCGAGGCGCGTTCGATGCGTTTCAGGCGCTCGCGCAGCTTGTCGGTGAGATCCGGAGAGCCCTGCAACAGTTCCGTGGTGCTGGCGATGACCGCGAGCGGCGTGCGCAATTCATGGCTCACGTCGGAATTGAATTCGCGGTCGCGCTCGACCACCGAGGTCAGACGCATGGCGTATTCGTCGAGGGCCACGGCGAGTTCGCCCACCTCGTCGTCGGCGAAATGCGGGGCCAGGGCCTCGGCCTTGCCCACGCGGCGGAAATCGCGCAGGCGACGCGCGAGGTCCGTTACTGGCCGCAGGACGCGCGAGGACAACCACACGCCCAGCACCAGCGAAAACAGGCCGAACAGGAAAACGGCCGCGACCACGCTGGTGATCAACTGGCGCTTGCCCAGTTCGTCGCGCGAGACGTCGAACTGCAGGAAGTTGATGATGCCGCCTTCGCGCCGCACCGCCACCTTGTAGTGGTGGTTCTTGCCGTCCTTGTCCGTCTCGTAGAGATCGTGCACGCCGGTGTCGAGCGACTGCCAGGTCAGCGGCGCCTTGTAGATCGTGCGGTCGCTGAAGGTGGACGCCTTGACGATGTTGAACTGCGGACGCTCATTGGGATTCGCGCGCACCTGCTCGTTCAGCGAATCGACCTCGTCCTGGAGGGCCGAGTTGATCAACTGTTCTTCGACGCGCTCACGGATGTTGATCGCCGCGAACGCGAACAGCGCGCTCAGGCCGAACCCGAACAGCGTGAATGTGACGATCAGTCGGAAACGAAGCTTACGCCTGGACCGCATCCGGATCGACCATGCGGTATCCGATACCGTGACGCGTGTGGATCAGCGGTTTCTCGAAGGGTTTGTCGATGGCCGCACGCAGCCCGTGGATATGCACGCGCAGCGAATCCGAATCGGGCAGTTCCTCGCCCCAGACGCGCTGTTCGAGATCCTGGCGGGTCACCACGGACGGGCTGGCCTCCATCAGCGCCTGCAACAGCTTCAGGCCGATGGGGTTCAACTGGATCGACTTGCCCTCGCGGGTCACCGTGAGCGTGTCGAGGTTGTAGGTGAGGCCACCGACCTTGAGCACCCGGCTCTGCGGACCCTTGCCGCGCCGCGCCAGCACTTCCAGGCGCGCGGCAAGCTCCTGCAAGGCGAACGGCTTCGTCATGTAATCGTCGGCGCCGGATTCGAAGCCCGTGAGCTTGTGCTCCAGCGAGTCGCGCGCCGTGAGCATGAGCACGGGCGTCTGCTTGTGCGCCTCGTGGCGCAGCTTCTTGGCGACATCGAGCCCGTCCATCCCCGGAAGGGTCAGGTCGAGCACGATGACGTCGAAATCGTGCACCACGGCCAGATGCAGGCCGGTGACGCCGTCGCCGGCGAAATCGACCACGTGACCACGATCCTCGAGGTAATCCCCGATGTTGGTCGCGATGTCGGTATTGTCTTCGATGACCAGAACGCGCATGCGGCACTCCGTTGTGCGGTCGCTTTGAGTCTTATGAGTATTGCGACGGCAAGCTTAACGGGGAAACCGTGAAGCGGACAGAACTAAAAGAGAGGCCCGGGCGGGGGGAACCCGCCCGGGCCGAAAGAACTACTGCCCCGATACCGTCACCCCGCGTCGCGGAATCACAGTGGGACCTTTATAGGGGAGCGCCCTTTAAATCGCTGTTAACCCCTTCGGCGCCTTGGGCCGACGGGCCTTAGGCACCGCCGGACGCCCGGCCAGCCGGGCCTCGCAATGGGTGACGATGGCACCGGCCACGTCCACGCCGGTACTGCCCTCGATGCCCTCCAATCCTGGCGAGGCATTGACCTCCAGAAGCAGCGGCCCGCGCGACGACCGCAGCAGGTCCACGCCGGCCACCTCCAGGCCCAGCGCCGAGGCCGCCTCGATCGCCACCCGGCGCTCGTCCTCGGTCAGGGTCACCTGGGCGGCGCTGCCGCCTCGATGGAGGTTCGCGCGGAACTCGCCCGGCGCCGACGATCGCTGCATCGAGGCCACCACCTGGTCGCCGACCACGAAGCAGCGCAGGTCCTGGCCATTCGCCTCGCGGATGAACTCCTGGACCAGGAAATTGGCGTAGAGGCCGCGGAACGCCTCGATGACGCTCTGCGACGCCGAGCGCTTCTCGGCCAGGACCACGCCGGCACCCTGGGTTCCCTCGTTGAGCTTGATGACATGCGGCGGGTCGCCAAGCATCGCCATGAGGTCGGCGGTGTCGTCGGGATTGTCGCCGAAGGCGGTCAGGGGCATGTCCACGCCCCGGGCCGCCAGCAATTGCAGGCAGCGCAGCTTGTCACGCGCGCGCAGCACGGCATCGGACGGATTCGGGGTGAAGACGCCCATCAGTTCCAGCTGGCGCAGCACCGCCGTGCCATAGAACGTGCTGGAGGCGCCGATCCGCGGGATCACGCAGTCCACCGGGCCGAGCGGCTTGCCCTTGAAGTGGATGGCGAACGATTGTGGCGCGATGCTCATGTAGCAACGCAGGGGGTCGATCACCCGCACCGTGTGCTTGCGCTTGCGCGCAGCCTCCACCAGCCGCTGGGTGGAGTAGAGCCGCGCGTTGCGCGACAGGATGGCGATCTTCATGACGGGTCCCGGACGGCGCGGCGCGGCGTCTGCGAGTAGGAAAGCGAAGGATCGACCAGGAAGCGCCCGTCGAGGGCGGTCCGGCCGAGCAGAAGGGGAAACAGCATGTGCCGCCGGTCGGTCAGGTTGACGTCGGCCATGAAGCGGCGGCCGGCCAGTTCCACCTCCGTGCGGATGAACCAGCGCGTGGTCGTGTGACCGCCCGAGTCCGTGACCGATCGTTGTCCTGTCGCCTTCGCCTCGCAGGGCGCGGACACCCCACCCTTGCGCGTGGTCCGCACCTGGAAGTGTAGCCAGGTGCCATCGGAGCGCTGGTCCACCTTCAGCCATTCGACGTGCAGCGACGACGAGCGCGCGCCCGTATCGAGCTTGGCCTTGAGGACGGGAATGCCGAGCGACGGAAGTGCGAGCCGTTCGCGCCAGCCTAGGGTGATGACGTCAGTCATGGGGTCTGGAGCGACAGGTAGGGGGACGACGGCGGGTCGCGGGGAACGACCCATGTTCGCGGCGGCATGCCTCGATGGGAAAAGGATGCCGAAGGTACGAAGCCGGCGCAACTGTACCGACAGCCGGAGGGACCGCCTTCGTCACGGGCATGAAAAATACGTGAAACGCGAAAAGCGGCCGAACGACTCAACCCGGGGCCATGCCTTGCCCCTTCCGCATCATGTACAGGGAGCTGGCGACGCCGATCAGGGCCACGAGGCCGACGTAGTGCGCGGGCCCCAGCCCGCCCGCGGTCTTCGCCAGGTAGCCCACCAGCACCGGGGTAGCCGCGCCGCAGATGGCGTAGGCCACGTTGTACGACAGGGAGATACCCGAAAAACGGATGGCCGGCGGAAAGGCGGCGACCAGCACCGATGGCACGATGCCGGCCACGCCCGCGAACAGCCCGGCCAGCGAATACAGCGCAAGCAGATGGGTGCCGCCGCTTCTCAGGTCGAAGTACAACGCATAGGTGCTGGCGGCCAGTCCCACCGAAGCCACCAGCATCGCGCGCGCCTTGCCTTGCCAGTCCACCAGCAGACCGCCGAGCACGCAACCGACGCACAGGGAAAACGCGGCGAGGCTGCCACCGGTGAAGGCCCGGGCCGGCTCGACATGGAAGGCCGTCTGCATCAGCGTCGGCGTCATCAGGATCACCACGACGATCGCCGCCGTGAGCACCCAGGTGACGACCATCGACAGGGCCACGCCCGGCAGGTGATCGCGCAGGACGACCCATGCGGGCAACTCCGTCGTCAGTTCCTTGCGCTCGCGCATGCGTGCGAATACAGGGGTCTCGCTGAGCCAGCGGCGCAGGTACACCGCGAAGAACCCGAACACGCCGCCCAGGAGGAACGCGATGCGCCAGCCATGGTCGAGCATCGCCGCCTCGGACATGCGGGCGCTCATGGCGGCGGCGACCAGCGAACCGATGAGGATGCCGAAGGTGAGGCCGGAACTCAGGCTCGCGCACGCCAGGCCTACCCGATGCCGTGGCACGTGCTCGGCGACGAAGACCCATGCACCCGGCACCTCGCCGCCGATGGCGATGCCCTGCACCACGCGCAACAGTGTCAGCAGCACGGGCGCCAGTACGCCGATCGTCGCGTACGTGGGCAGGAAACCGATGCACAAGGTCGGTACCGCCATCAGGAACACGCTGAGCGTGAACATGCGCTTGCGGCCGACGCGGTCACCGAAATGCGCCATCACCAGGCCACCGAGTGGCCGCGCGAGATAGCCCACGGCGAAGATGCTGAAGGCCTGCAACTGCGCCACCCAATCGGAGGTTCCCGGTGGGAAGAACAGGTGTCCGAGCGTCTTGGCGAAGTAGGCGAAGATCACGAAGTCGTAGAACTCGAGCGCGCCGCCCAGCGCGGACAGGATCAGTGTCTTCGCATCGCCGCGGCCCAGCGGTCGGCGGTCGGTCATGTCGGTATCGATGATGGCGCTCATGGGGACGTCCGGGGAGTGATCGCGCGACTATAGGGGCTTATCGCTCGAAAGAAATCACCCGGACGGAGTACGGCGGCAGGACCGTGCCGTACGGCTTGTCCGATGCCGATAGCGTCAACAGGCTTGAGGGAAGAAGGTGTGGCGTGTCACGATCCGCCGCGTGAGCGACCGGCCGGCCCCGACACAGCACCTGCGCGACCTGGCAAGGCTACGCCGGGTCCGCGACCGTATCGACCGCGAGTACGCCCAGCCATTGGACGTCGAAGCACTTGCACGCGGCGTACACATGTCCGCGGGCCACCTCAGCCGGCAATTCCGGCTCGCCTATGGCGAATCGCCCTATGCCTACCTGATGACGCGCCGTATCGAGCGTGCGATGGCCTTGCTGCGTCGCGGCGACCTGAGTGTCACCGATGTCTGCTTCGCGGTCGGTTGCGCATCGCTCGGTACCTTCAGCACCCGCTTCACCGAACTGGTCGGCATGCCTCCGAGCGTCTATCGCGAGCGCGAAGCGCAGGCGGTTTCCGGCATGCCATCGTGCGTGGCGAAACAGGTCACGCGACCGGTCAGGAATCGAGAAGCGCGCGCCGCGGTGCGACGGCTAGCATGACCGCTCCCAACCAACGAGCACCGTCGCCATGGACATCGCCATCCACGCCAGCTTCCTGCCACACAACGACCCCGAGGCTTCCCTGGGCTTCTATCGCGACATCCTCGGCTTCGAGGTTCGCAAGGACGTAGGCTACAACGGCATGCGCTGGATCACCGTCGGCCCCGCCAACCAGGCAGATACCTCCATCGTCCTGTACCCGCCGGCGGCTTCGCCCGGCGTCACCGAAGATGAGCACCGCACGATCGCCGAGATGATGGCCAAGGGCACCTTCGCCATCCTCCTGCTGGCCACGAGGAACCTCGACGAGGCTTTCGACCGGATACAAGCCAGCGGCGCGGAAATCGTCCAGGAACCGGCCGAACAACCGTATGGGGTTCGCGATTGCGCCATCCGAGATCCAGCGGGAAACCTAATCCGGTTGCAGGAGTTGCGCTAGTTCTCGATAGGCTCAGCCTCTTGTCATCATAAGATCAATCAATTTCTGCAATGCTCGCAATCGGGCCATGATCCAGGCACTAGGTAAACCACGAGTCGCCGGCGCTCGATCCTTCGTCCCGGCAAGCCAGAGGAGACCTCCTGATGTCGAGCGAAGCGAAATGCCCTTTCAATCACACCGCCGGCGGCGGCACGACCAATAACGACTGGTGGCCGAAGCGCCTCAGGGTCGACCTGCTCAACCAGCATTCGTCCCGGTCCAACCCCCTTGCGCCGGACTTCGACTATGCCGAGGCATTCAAGAAGCTCGACCTCGCGGCGCTGAAAAAAGACCTGGCCGACCTGATGACCGATTCGCAGGACTGGTGGCCGGCCGATTTCGGCCACTACGGTCCGCTGTTCATCCGCATGGCATGGCACAGTGCGGGCACCTACCGCATCGGCGATGGACGTGGCGGCGGCGGTCGCGGCCAGCAGCGCTTCGCTCCGCTGAACAGCTGGCCCGATAACGTCAGCCTCGACAAGGCGCGACGCCTGCTCTGGCCCATCAAGCAGAAGTACGGCAGCAGCATCTCGTGGGCCGACCTCCTGATTCTCACCGGCAACGTCGCCCTGGAAACCATGGGCTTCAAGACGTTCGGTTTCGCCGGCGGACGCGAGGACACTTGGGAACCCGACCAGGACGTTTACTGGGGCAACGAGACCGAATGGCTCGGTGGCGACCATCGCTATGGCAAGGTCACGCCACAGAGCGAAGGCGTGCTGGTCGCCGATCCCGAGCTGCACGGCGAGGAAGAAGACCGCACCGAAGGCGGACGTAACCTGGAAAACCCACTCGCGGCGGTCCAGATGGGTCTCATCTACGTCAATCCGGAAGGCCCTGAAGGCAAGCCGGACCCGATCGCCGCGGCGCACGATATCCGCGAGACCTTCGCGCGCATGGCGATGAACGACGAAGAAACCGTCGCCCTGATCGCCGGCGGCCATTCCTTCGGCAAGACCCACGGCGCGGCCGACGCCGCCAACGTCGCGGCCGAACCCGAGGCGGGCGACCTCGAACAGCAAGGGCTGGGGTGGAAGAACAGCCATGGCAGTGGCGTCGGTCGCGACGCCATCACCAGCGGCCTGGAAGTGACCTGGACGCAGACGCCGACGAAGTGGAGCAACCTCTTCTTCGAAAATCTCTTCAAGCACGAGTGGGAGCTGACGAAGAGCCCGGCCGGCGCGCACCAGTGGGTGGCGAAGGACAGCGGCGATGTCATCCCCGATGCGCACGGCGGTCCCAACCGCAAGCCCACGATGCTCACGACCGATCTTTCGCTGCGCCTCGATCCCGCCTACGAGAAGATCTCACGCCACTTCCTCGAGCATCCGGAAGCGTTCGCGGACGCGTTCGCGCGTGCCTGGTTCAAGCTGACCCATCGCGACATGGGGCCGCGCTCGCGCTACCTCGGTCCCGAGGTGCCCGCCGAGGAACTGATCTGGCAGGACCCGGTACCCAAGGTCGACCACCCGCTGGTCGACGAGAACGACATCAAGCAGCTCAAGGAGAAGGTGCTGGCCTCCGGCCTCACCGTGTCGGAGCTGGTCTCGACCGCATGGGCCTCCGCCTCCACGTTCCGTGGCGGCGACAAACGCGGTGGAGCCAACGGTGCGCGCATTCGTCTCGCGCCGCAGAAGGACTGGAAGGTCAACCAGCCTGCGCAACTGGCGAAGGTGCTCGACCGTTTGGAGGGCATCCGTGCCGAATTCAATGGCGCGCAAGCCGGCAAGAAGATCTCCCTGGCCGACCTGATCGTGCTGGCGGGCAGCGCGGCCGTCGAGAAAGCGGCGAAGGATGCCGGCCATGCCGTCACCGTCCCCTTCGCCCCGGGTCGCACCGACGCCTCGCAGGAACAGACCGACGTCGCCTCCTTCGAGCCGTTGGAGCCCGTTGCCGACGGTTTCCGTAACTACGTCAAGGGTCGTTACAGCGTGCCAGCCGAAGCGTTGCTGATCGACAAGGCGCAGTTGCTGACCCTGACCGCACCGGAAATGACGGTGCTCGTCGGTGGCCTGCGTGTGCTCGGCGCGAATGTCGAGGGCAGCAAGCAAGGCGTCTTCACCGACCGGCCGGGTACGCTGACCAACGATTTCTTCCGCAACCTGCTCGACATGAGCACGGTGTGGAAGCCGACCTCCCCCGCCCGGGAGTCGTTCGAAGGCAGCGAGCGCGGCACCGGCAAGCTGAAATGGATCGGCAGCCGTGTGGACCTGGTCTTCGGTTCGAACTCCATCCTGCGCGCGCTGGCCGAGGTCTACGGCAGCGCCGATGCGCAGGAGAAGTTCGTCGGCGACTTCGTGGCCGCCTGGACGAAGGTGATGAACCTCGACCGGTTCGACCTGCGGAAGTAAAAGCGAAGGCCGTGCAGGGCCACCATGCATCTGCGTGGTGGCCCTGTCGTTTCTAGCCTACGCGATGCTCCGCCGCGGAATCGCGTGCGGTGTGCGCCGCGCCGCCATCTCTGCGGCGGGTATCTGAAACGATGCGCCCGGCTTCGAGTTTCACCACACGGTCGGCCAGCGAGAAATAACGGTCGTCGTGCGTGATCGCCACGACCGTCTTGCCCTGCGCCTTGAGGTCCGGCAAAAGCGTGCGGTAGAAGTAATCGCGGAAGTGCGCGTCCTGGTCGGCGGCCCACTCGTCGAAGAAGAAGATGTCGCGGTCTTCCGCATAGCACTGCAAGAGCGCCAGGCGCTTTCGCTGCCCGGTGGAAAGGGTGAGCTTCGACAATTCCCCCTGCGCCACCTGGACCTGCGAACCCAGGCCCAGCGATACCAGCAGCGTCCGGATGCGTTCGTCGGGAAGAGGATGTCCCGCCACGTCGAGCACATGCGGAAAGAGGAAGAAATCGCCGAACACGCCCGTGAAACGCTCACGATGACGCTGCTTGTCCGCCTCTAGCGGCACGCCGTCGACGGCGAGTTCGCCTGTGCGTGGCGTGAGCAGCGAGGCGAGCAGGAGCAACAAGGTCGATTTGCCGCTGCCATTGCCTCCGACGATGAAGAGGAGTTCGCCACGCCGGATTTCCATGTCGACCGGGCCGAGTGCCATTCGTCCGTCCTCATCGCCCGCATAGGCGTAGCTGACGCCCCTGAGCGCGATGCTTCGCCATTCGTCGCCGATTCCCTGCTCCGCCCCGTGTACGGGTGGATCGACCTCACCACCAAGATCCAGGCCGACGCGCTGGAGGTGCCGCAAGCTGGCCGTACCGACGCCCACCTGCCGTGCCGCGCTCACGATGAACGCGATCGGGCCGCTGAGGAACAGTGCGCCGATCACGAAGCGCATGAGCGTTGCCTGTGGCAATGCCAGGCTCGCGTAACCGACATAGACGATGACGAAGACCGACGCGTAGATCACCGCCGACGACCACGCCTCGTTGAAACCAAGACCCGTGTGCACCTGGATCATCAAGCGGCGGGAACGACCGATGGCCGGTCGGATAAGTTCCTCGGCGACATGCCGGGCGCGCGCGGCATTGAGCGCCAGTTCCTTCTTTCCTTCGCTGAGGTAGCGAAAGTATTCGAAGACCTTTTCGTTCGCTTCGCGCAGGGCGTCGAAGCGACGACGTAGAAACCGTTCCAATGCCAGAGAGACCACGATCGTGGCGCAGAGAAAGGTGGCGAGAATGCCCAGGAGTGGCGGTGAAACGCTGGCGAGATAACCCGCATACAACACGACGAGCAACCCGTTGTACGCCAATAAAGGAGCGACGAGCACCAGCGGCGCGATGCTTGCCACGTCCTCGATGAGCGAACCGAAGATCGCGTGCTTTTCGTTGGCCAGCTTCTCGTATTCCAGGTCGATGAAACGGCGCGACAGGTCGATCCGCAGTTGCGCGACGAGATCGCCGCCTAGACGGGCCAGGATGAATTGCGACATCGCGCCTGTCGCGAGCACGGCACCCAGCCATCCTGCGCCCTTCCATAAGGAAGCCGTGCGGCCGGCGTGCACGCCGTTGGCGGCCAGCTCGTTGATATGCGACAGCAGCGCCATGGTGGACAGGGCGCTCGCGGCGGACAGCACCATGGCACCGAGGACGAGGGCACGGTGTCGAAGGATGAAGCGCTTGAGGATCATCGATGCACCCTTCCACCCATCGTGGCGGCGTCATCGCATGGTGCCAGATACCGGTCGCCGGCATGTGTCGTCTCTTGCGCGCAAATTCGGCAAACCACGCAAATCCTCGTCCCGGAGTCATCAGAATGCTCTGGCGGCGTCGTCGTGGATGCGCCCGCCGCGACGCGCTTCTTCAACGTCCGGGCGCACACCCGTAACACCTGAGGAGTACTCGCATGCAGACCGACAAGATCCTGGCGGGATGGTTGAGTGGCGCCGATAGCGTAGGTGGGTATGACAATCCGGCTGGTTCGCTCTACACCGAGGGCCATGCCCAGACGTTGATGGCGATGACCAGCACGGACATCGCACTGATTTCCAACTGTAGTTCCTGTACGGCCTCCCGGCCGGGCGTCTGCTGCTAACAAGCGGTAGCCGCGATAGCCGTGGCCAACCCCACGGCTATCCCTTCGCCATCCTAGAAACCGCAACGGTACCGTCGGGACCGCCCATGGATGCATCCGCGTCGCAGAACGCCTTCGCCCCTGTCATCGCCTTCCTTACGGACGACGCACGCCGGCGACTCGCCGAGGACATCGTCCGCCAACCCGGGCTCGATGAGGTGGAACGCCTTCTTGTCGCCAGGGTCGCGGAACGCGCCTTGCTCGACAACGCCGAACGAAAGCTCAACCGCGTGCTCCTGTTGGAACTGCATGCGGCAAAGCTTTCCGGTGACCTTCCCGAGGGAACCGAAGCCTCGCGTTTCGCCGCCTTCATCGCACACGCCATGACCCCCGGATTCGTCGCGGCGATCGATCGCCGCTATCCCGTACTCACGCCCCGCCTCACGAAGGTTCTGGACCAGCAACGCCATGCCATCGTCGCCATGCTTTCGCGGTTGGTCGCCGACCGTGAAGCCTTGTCCCTCTTCGTGGGAACCGATCTTGGCGAACTCCGCTCGCTGTACCTCGGCGAGGGTGATGTCCACGAGGGCGGACAGTCCGTGGCACGCCTGACCTTCGCCGGTGGCACGGTCATGTACAAGCCGAGGTCGCTGCGCGTCGACGCCGTGCTGGACCGTTTTCTCGACACGGTGCTCCACGACGATCCTTCGCGCATACGCGTACCCGCGGTGCTCGACCGGGGCGATTACGGATGGAGCCGCCATGTCGACCATATCCATTGCACCGACGACGCGCAGCTTGCCATCTTCTATCGCAACATCGGGCATTGGCTCGCGGTCATGCGATTGCTCGGCGGCACCGACATCCACTACGAGAACCTGATCGCGTCGTCCATCGTCCCGTACGTGGTCGACGTCGAAAGCCTGTTCGTCACGGAGATTCCGCTGCCACCCTCGCAGAAGGGCGAAGCCGTCGACCTCGCGCAGGCGCTCATCCGCTCGTCGGTGCTTCGCACGGGGCTGGTCCCGTTCCGGGCGCCGGTGCTGGGACTGGACGGCGTCGACATCTCCGCCATCGGCGCGCTGCAGGGTGAGCAACCGAAGATCCGCGTTCCGGAGATCGTCGATGCCGGGACGACCGAGGCCCGGGTCGGACTGGTCAGCGTCGAGATCGAGACCGGCAAGAACCATCCCTGCACCAACCCCGACATCTCACGCTTCTGGGAAGATATCGTCACGGGTTTCCGCACAATGAGCGATGCGCTCGCCGAACGGCATCGCGGTGAAGCGCTCACGCCGTTGCTCGAAGCCTTCGTCGGCTGTCGCATACGGCGCATCCGGCGGCCGACACAGGCGTATGTCGAAGTGATGCGCATGCTCTGGCATCCCGCATCGCTGCACGACGAACCAGCCGCCATCGAGCGCGCCCGCGATCTTCTGACGCGAAACGCCGTCGTCTCGCCCGTCGCCCCTTCCGACCCAGCCATCATCGCCGGCGAAATCGACGACATGCGTCATGGCGACGTCCCCGTCTTCGCCAACGTGCTGGACGAATCGCAGCGGGACGAGGTATTTCGCGCCTGGCTGGACATGCGTATCGAGCTGGAGGAACTGACCATTCGCGGCGCCCTCGTCACCGCCCACCTGAACGTGCGGCTCAACGACGACAAACGCTCCCCCTACGATCTCTCCGCCCGGAACGCCCATGCCGGCGATCTCGATCGGCGGCGGCGGGCGATGGCCCGGGAGACGCTCGAACAACTCCTTCGCCTCTCCGTGCGCGGTGACGATGGCACCATGACCTGGATCAGCCCGATCCTCGGCCGTGGCGGCTGGACGATGCGCACGCTGCAGTCAAATCTTTACGTCGGCCTGGGCGGCATCGCGCTGGCACTCGCTGGATACGCCGAGGAAATGCGACATGGCCGAGTCGACAAGGTCGTCGGGGTCGCCGAGGCGTTGCATGGCGTGCTCCGCATCCTGCGTGCCGCCGAGGACAGCGACGAAGCCGAGGCGATCGGCGGTTTCATCGGGCTGGGTTCGCAGGTACAGACGTGGCTGACCCTCGATTACCTGCACCCGGGTGAGGAATTCCTGTCCCGCGCCGTGGCCCAGGCGACGCGCATGGAACGCTGGGACATCGAGAACGAGCGCGTTCTCGATATCCTGGAAGGCGTGGGCGGCGCGATCGTTCCCCTGCTCAACCTCGCGGACGCCACCGGCGATCCGCGCTGGCTGGCGCTCGCGGAGCGGGCGGGCAGACACCTCGAAGCGACCGCCATCGTCGACGAACGCGGGGCGCGCTGGCCCGCGTCGATCTTCAGCGAGCCGATCGGCGGCTTTGCCCACGGCGCGACGGGTACCGGCTGGGCACTCACACGCCTCGGCCTCAGCGATGCCGGAAACGCCATCGACCGCCACCGCTGGCTCAACCTCGCCGAGTTGGCCTTCGATTTCGAGGAATCGCTATACGATACGAAGGCGGGCAACTGGATCGACGTACGCAAACCGGACAGCGACGACTTCGCGAACACCTGGTGCCACGGCAGCGTCGGCATCGGACTGGCGGCATGCGACCTCTACGAGCGCACACGGCACCCACGCCACCTGGACACGCTGCGCCGCGCGGTGCGCGTCGCCGCCGAAGGTGGCTGGGGACACAGTCACACCCTGTGCCACGGTGATCTCAGCACCTGGGAGTTGCTGACGCGTGCGGCGCGGCTCGATCCGTCCCTCGTGCCGGACACGGGACTGCCAGCCGCGGCCATCGTGTTGTCCAGCATCGAGGAGCACGGCATCGTCGGTGGCCTGGCACGCGATGCGTTCACCCCCGGCCTGATGAGCGGTGTCTCGGGATCGATCCTGCAGTTGACCCGGATGCACCCGGCATGCCGGGTGCCGTCGCCATTGTTGATGGAATATCACGTGGCCGTAGCTTCGCACGGTACGGCTCGCGAGCACGACGTGGTGGCGACTTAGCCGTCCTTGCCTGGCATAGCCGAGTCCGCCGGTCATGCCATCAGTCATGCCAACCATCCAGGCAGGCCAGGCATCCTACCTGCTCACTCATCAACGCAGGGGATCACATGCATCGCTGGATATCCGCCACCCTCCTGGCCGTGGCGTCGCTCGCCGCCACGGCGCAGGAGGTGCCTAAAATGATGTTCCTCGGCTCGGGCCACCTGGCCAACCACAATCGCGACGTGGCCAATACGCATGTGGAAGACGTGCGGACGCCGGCACGCCAGGCCGAGATCGAGCAGATGGTCACGCGGCTCGCCGCATGGAAGCCCACGCACATCGCGATCGAATATCCCTATGCCAAGCAGGCCGAACTCGATAAGCGTTACGCGGACTATCGGGCAGGCCGTTACACCTTGACGGCAGACGAAACCGACCAGATCGGATTGCGGCTGGCCAAACAGCTGGGACTACCCCGTGTCGATGCCGTCGACTGGAATGGAGATGCCCCAGGCAAGGATGCCGACTACGACTGGATGGCATGGGCGAAGGCACATGGCAAGGCGGACCTGCTGGAAAAAACCGTCGGCCCGTGGAAAGCCACGGCGGCGAAGGAGACCGAGTACCTGAAAGGCCACAGCGTGACCGAGTGGTACCTCATGTGGAACGATCCCAAGTGCATGAATCAGGATCAGAAAGGCTATTTCGAACTTCCGCTCTTCGGTGACGACACCAACAATCCTGGCGCTGCATGGGTCGGCCAATGGTATGCGCGCAACCTGCGCATCTTCACGCATATCCGCGCGCTTGCGACGAAGCCTGGGGACCGTGTGCTCGTCGTCTATGGCGCCGGCCATGGGCCGCACTTGCGTAAAGACGCGGTGGAGTCCAACGTGTTTGAATTGGTCGAGCCGCAACCGTGGCTGACCGGGAAAGCGACCACCAGATAGGTGGCCAAGAAACCACCCGGATGAGCGGTATCGTCGACCTACATGTCTCCGGGTAACGCCCGGACGACAACATGGCAGAGCCGAGCCCATCTACCTCAGCGGTATGGTGAACGAGCCGCTGGGGTACTGCTGCGCCATGAATTCCACGAAAGCCCGCACTTTCGGGCTTTGCAGACGTCGCGACGTATGCAGTACCCATAGCTCGACGTCCTCGCCCGCGATCCCCCATGTCACGAGGTCTCCGCTTTCGAGCAGGCTTCCCACGATCGATTGCGGCAACAAGGCGACACCCGCCCCAGCGGCGACGGCATCGCGGACCATCAGTAGCGACGACAGGCGCAACACGGGTTGCGGCGCGATGGCGAGCTTGCCATTGCGAACGGTCCACACATCGCCATCGCGATAGGTGGACATGACCACGGCCGGCATCGGGAAAGGTCCATCCCGCCGCCCCCTGGGCATCGAGATGGACGGCGCCGCGGCGAGGACCAGACGATCCCGGGCGAAGCACCGCCCCACGAGGTCGCTGTCCTTCTGGGGGTTGATGCGGATAGCCACATCGAAACGTTCATCGACCAGGTTGACGAAACGGTCCTCCGACACGGTCTCGATCTGTACTTCCGGGTAGCTCTCCAGGAACTTCGCGGCGAGCCCTCCCAAGGCGAGTTGCGAGAACAACTGCGGCGCCGCGATACGTAAACGACCGCGTGGCAGGGCAAGCCCATCACGCACGGCCGCGAACGCCTCGGCAATTTCGCGCATGGGTCCTTCCGTGCGCCCCACCAACAACTGGCCCGCGTCCGTCAGCTCCAGGCGTTGCGTGCCGCGCTCGATAAGACGAGCCCCTAGCTCTTCTTCCAGGTCGCCAACCCGGCGCGACAGCGTCGCCTTGGATCGGCCCGTGGCACGAGCAGCCTTTCCAAAGCCTCCGTGTGTCGCCACGAGATGGAAGTCATCGAGCGCGTTGAGGTCCATGGTGTCTCGTTTTTGGTACCAGGTGTCTCGATTCTAAGGTCTGTGTATCGAATGTGGAACCCCTTATCGTTTGGTCCGTACCCACCGAACACCAAAGGAAACGCATCGATGAACACTATTCGCGCCCTGCAACTCGCCGCGTACGGCGGACCTGAAACCGTCCGGGCTTACGCTATCGACGCCCCCGCTCTCGAAGCGGGCCAGGTCCTGGTCCGCGTCCACGCCGCTGGAGTCAACGGGCTGGATTGGAAAGTCCGCGAAGGCTACGTGCGGGATGTCTTTCCTTTGCAACTGCCAACCACGCTGGGCATAGAACTCGCCGGCGTGGTCGAGGCTGTCGGCCCTGGCGTGACGCGGCTGCGTCAAGGCGACCACGTCATGGGTTCACTCGGACGACTGGGTGCTTATGCCGACCTGGTCGCCGTCGACGAGGCCAACCTCAGCCTCGTGCCTCGATCATTGAGTTTTGTCGAAGCCGCCGCGTTGCCCGTGGCTTCCGTGGCGGCATGGCAGAGCCTGCATTTCGCAGGGCCGGTACGTGCCGACCAGCGTGTCCTGATCCATGGCGCCGCGGGTGGCCTTGGTGGCTTCGCCGTGCAGTTCGCACATCGAGCGGGAGCGGAAGTGTTCGCCACCGCGCTGGGCGATCACGCTGAGTACGTCAGCGGCCTTGGCGCGGACCACGTCATCGCTTACGACCGGGAACAATTCGAAGACCGCGCCAGCGACATCGACCTTGTACTCGATTATGTCGGTGGCGAGGTACTGAGCCGCTCGTGGTCCGTGCTCGCCGATGACGGCGTCGTCGTCAGCACCGCGTCGCCAGCCATCGAGTCGAACACTCCCGCAGGACGCCGCGGCCTCTGGTTCGTGAATACGCCGGATGCCGCACGCCTGCATGCGATCGCCGAGGACGTGGCGGTGGGCCGCCTGCAGTCCAGGGTCGCCGCCGTCGTGCGTTTCGACGACCTCCCCGCAGCGATCGAACGCAACCGGACCCAGCCACAGCTCGGCAAGGTCGTCGTCGATTTCTCCCTCTGAATCCGTAACCCCTCTCTCTCATTTAAGTCATCGGAGTAAACATCATGACCATCCTCGTTACCGGAGCCACCGGCAATATCGGCCGCCACGTCGTCGAACAGCTCGTGAAGCGTGGCGCCGACGTCCGCGCACTCGTACGCGATCCTTCGAAAGCGAATTTCCCGGCAACTGTCGCCGTCGCTCAAGGCGACCTGCTCGACGTCGACTCCCTTCGGGCAGCCTTCTCGGGCGTCTCCACACTGTTCCTGCTCAATGCCGTGACCGCCGACGAATACACCCAGGCACTCATCGCGCTCAACATCGCCCGCGAGTCAGGCATCGAACGCATCGTCTACCTGTCGGTGATCCATAGCGACGTCTACGTGAACGTTCCGCACTTCGCCGGAAAGCACGGCGTCGAGCGCATGATCGAGGACATGGGCCTCCACGCGACGATCCTGCGCCCGGCCTACTTCATCAATAACGATCTTTCGATCAAGGATGTGGTGACCGGATACGGCGTTTATCCCATGCCCATCGGCAGCAAGGGCCTGGCGATGGTCGATACGCGTGACATTGGCGAGGTCGCGGCCATCGAACTGCTTCGCCGCGAGCGAGCGGCCGAACCGCTGCCGCTCAACCGGATCAACGTCGTCGGCCCCGACACGCTCACCGGAGCCGATGTCGCCGCGATCTGGACGGACGCGCTTGGCCGGCCGATCGCCTACCTGGGTGAAGACATGGATGGATTCGAGAAGAACCTCCGCCAGTACATGCCCAGCTGGATGGCTTTCGACATGCGCCTGATGGGTGAGCGGTTCGTCACGGAAGGAATGGTTCCGGAGGCCGGCGATGTCGAGCGGCTGGTGGCCCTGCTGGGGCGGCCGCTTCATTCGTACGCTGAGTTTGTGGCGGGCATCGTCGCGGGGGATTGAGGTGGCGGGACGCCTTCGACCATTGCCGAAGCCCTCACCGTTCACCTTGGCCAGCGCGGGAAGACCCGGGCGATCCAATGATCGGCGCTGACATAACGTCCCGCGCCATAAAAGAACAAGACCATCACGAGAATGGTGTAGGTGACGGTGAATTCCATGCCGTTGTTCAAGATGACCGGATCGCCCAGCTCGGTGACATAGTTGAATCGGCCCGGGAAGGACTGAGCCAGCCAGGACATGAGGCCATCCAGGCGCAAACTGGCCTCCGTGGTCTTGCCGGCGATCGCCGCCCATCCGTGGGACCAATGCACGGAGAGGCCAGCGACCGTCATCAAGATCATCACGGGAATCGCCACCACGCGCGTCGCCAGCCCTAAGGCGATACACACCAGGCCCACGACCTCGGTGCCGGTCGCCAGGGCCGCCATCACATACGGCAACGGCAAACCCAACCCGCCTTGAGCCACGGGTGTCCCAAACCACTGCACGACGCCACTGAAACCGGCGAGTTTCGCGTGGGCCCCCACGTAAAGCGTGGGCAACAGGTAAAGCCGGATGGACAACAGAGCTATGAAATCGAGCCGACGGGATCGATCCAGGAATCGGTTCAGCAGATCAAGCGGACGGGGCATGGAGCACCTCGAATATCGGTGAGCAAGAAAGGAGGTTCTCCCGCAGCGCATCGGAGAGCCAGGAATCAAAAGGAAACGTTGTCACCACGGGGCCGGCTTCAAAGAGCTGAAATCGGGCGATGTCGGCCGCTCTGAGGGGCTGGGTGACCACGCGGTGGTCGGTCCTGCGATACACGGCATAGACCAGAGGTGCCTCGTTTTTCGGCGATGCGTCGATGTCGGCGTCCGCACGCAGGAGATCGATGGGCGAAGCAATCCAGCGCAGGGTGGGATTGAGTTCCAGCCGGCCGCCCCCTTGCCCGTCGACAAGGGGCCACGCGGGCACCACGGCTGGGTGCACTTCCACTTCGAAGAGCAGCCACTCGTATTCGAGCACGATGCGGTCGACGCCATTTCCTAGCCGCCCCTGCATGAATTCGAGAAACTCGGTGCCGAGCTGGATGAATGGTGCGCGCGATGCGCCGTGGATAATGCAGAAAGCCTCGATGTCGGCATCCCGCTTATCCGCGCCGCGCCGCGCCGCGAACCGCGGGAACATGCTCATCACCATTTCCCGCATCGTGGCGCGGATCAATGCACCGTATGGGCCGAAGCCGCCCCGACGAATCGCAAGGCAACGTCGCTCTGCTGCGGCGTACAGCTCGTCAAAGCCCTCGACAGTCACGCCCGGGCTGCCCGTGCTTCCAACATGGCCTGGTGGACGATACCCAACTCCCGGCAAAGGTCGTCCAGACTCGGCAGGTGATTATCCCGTTCGAGCACCACGGGCCGCCGACCAAACCGGGCCACGGCGCGCGCACCCCATTCCATGACAGCAATGGATACCGGCGTACCATGGGTGTCGAGAACCCGATCGTCGGGCCCTTGATCCAGGTGTCCGGCCATGTGGTAGTAGGCGACCGCGTCAGCGGGCAAGGCATCGAGGAACTTCGCCGCGTCCCAGCCATGGTTGCGTGAGTTGACATAGACATTGTTGATATCAAGCAACAATGCACATCCCGATGCATCCACCAGGCGAGCCAGGAATTCAGCCTCACCTATCTCGCATTCGTCATCGACGTAGTACGACACGTTCTCCAGCACAAGCTGGCGGGACATGAAATCCTGCACGGCCCGAATCTTTTCGACCATCCAACGCAGGCTGGCCTCAGTCCGAGTCACGGGAACAAGCTCATACAGGTACCCGCGGCTGTCGCGTGACATGCTCACATGATCGCTGTAGGTCTGGATGTCGTAGCGGTCAAGGAAGCTCTTTATCGAATCGAGATATTCCCAGTCCAGCGGCTGGGTGTCTCCGATGGAGAGGCTCAAGCCGTGCGCCACCATCGTATATCGCGAAGCCAAGCCCTCCATGACCTCCGCACTTTCTCCACCCAGGCCCATCCAGTTGTCGGGAACGATCTCCAGGAAATCGATATCCGACCGCACCGGACCTCTGGCGAGGCAGGACGCGAATTCACGCCGAAGGCCAAGTCCACGGCCATGTCCATTCATTGCCCACAAACCCCCTCGGCCAGCTTCCGTGCGGTCGACACCGGGGCGTCATGACCCTGCGCCGTCAGCCCGCACTTGCCATCGCGGGTGCGAACCAAGCGATCCTGCGGATCCTGCTTGATCTGCGCCTTGCCATAGATCTTTTCCGTACCGCACTTCCCACTGGCGCACTTGCCACCGTGCGATGCGGGAGCGGGCGCTGTCGACGGGACGTGTGCCGCTTGCGCATGCACGGGTGCGCTGATGGGGCCGAGTGCGGCCAAGGATGACAGCGCGATCGAGAGCGTGAGTGAGTTGTTCATGGATGGCTCTTGCTGACTTCAGGTATGGGGTAGCAGGACAGGTCGCGGCTTTCTGCGACCGGTCCGTGGTAGTACCGCTGGATGATTCGCACGTTGCCGTCCTTGTTCTTCAACGACGCCCCCATGAAGTGGTTGAGGACCAGCAACTTCGGCTGGATTGCCGCAGCCAGTTTCCCCACCATGGCCGGGGGCGCGTGGAGAAACTTGGAACCTTGGTTGGCGTCGTCATCGATGGCGGCCGGCATCACCAGGATGTCCGCACCTTTGGCGAAATCGATAAACCCCGCGCGGCTTCCGTTCTGATCGGCGGAGATCACGATCGTGCCGTGCTCGCCCTCGACGCGGAACGCCAACGTCGGAACCTCGCCATGGGGAATACCGAACGCGTAGACCTTTACGTCCGCGTCTTGATAGACGAGGCTCCGCTGAGACGCGTGCGTGTCGACGTCCTCGATCGGCTTGACGGCGAGTTGCAAGCCATCGCTGCCATCATGGAGGCCATGCAGATACGCAAAGGATCCCTTGCCTGCGCCGAACATGTCCTTGAAGAAGGCCGTCATGCTGGGGAAGACATCCGACCCGTTGGGACCGGCCAACGCGACCGTGTTCGGTGTGGCCATGAAGTAGCCGCCCTTGAGAATGGCCGGTAAATCTGCACTGTGATCGGTGTGAAAGTGCGAGATACCAATGAAGCGCAGGTCTTCCAGGCGCGCGCCAGCCTGCCCGAACCGCAAGTACGTGCCGCCACCCGCATCGATCAGCAGGCGCGACTTTCCATCGATCCAGATGACTTGTCCCGATGACGCGCGGGCATCGTCGGAGATGGGACCGCCGGAGCCCAGCAACTGAATGGACATGGCGCCGGTGGAGTTGCAAAGCGGCTCGGCGGCGAATGCGCCAAAGGACGTTGCCACCAGGCCGAGTGCGCCGGCGGCTCGCAGGATGTGTTTCACGTAAGACTCTCCATGTTGGGCAGCAGCCGTGCGTTCGCTCGACAGCGCGACGGCATCAGGCTTGAACCGCTATTTCGCAACTGGCATGCGCGGTCGCGTCATTGCATCCATCGCGCGTGCCGCTCAGAGACATACGATGGCTGCTACGCCGAGGTCATCTGCATTCGCCTGCGATGACGCCATACCGGCGGGGATTTATCGTCTCTGATTGAAAGCTCTCGTGAGTGTCTACGAAAAGCTTGGCTATCCATTGTTCCTGTCCATGGCTCTCTCCATACGTTCCAATACTTCACCTACTTGTGAAGGCGCTTCTCCAATCCTGCAGCTCGCTTCGCTGTCTTTCTGACCACGCAGTCGGCGGATGTCAGCTGATCGATCGTACCGGGATATTCTGGAATGGCGCAACGCCGTTCCTTGTCCATGAGTCACGTCCTCTCCGCGCTTCTCCATGCAGACTTTAGCCCGTTTTCTTGGACTTGAATCAACGTTGCGAAAGTTCTCACTCAATGAGAAAAAAAGCGCCGCACTATTTACCTTCGGTTCGTTCGGCGTTGAAGGCAATCGCATCTCGTGCCTGATCCCACGATAGCCGTGCATGAGCCATAGCGGCACTGCAAACCATGTTCGTCAGTGCCGCCATGGCTTCCAGTGACAGCGCCATGCGACGACGGTCCAGCGCATCGGATTCATGCACGAGGTCGGCGAGAAATTCGGGCCGCAATCAGGTCCAGATGCGGCACACCACATAACGCAGCGCGCCGTGGGTCAAACGGACTCGCGGGTTCACCGGCGGCCCGAGACCGGGCGCTCCAGTAGATCGATACAGAAAGAGGGAGCTTTGGCACGAGAGCGATACTTCAAACGATACCTATGCCAGGGCCGTTTCCGGATACCGCTAATGCCCCTAACCGTTGTGCCGCAAAGACTACAAGCGGTTGTGGAGCGGGTGAAGGGAATCGAACCCTCGTCAGTAGCTTGGGAAGCTACAGCTCTACCATTGAGCTACACCCGCGTCGGGCATGGATGGTAATACGACAGTGGCGATGGGGGAAAGGTGGCGGGTGGCTGAACGCGTCCGTGGATTCTTACGCCGGCTCCAGGCCCTGCGCGCATAATCCGGCGAGGGAATCCCTACGAGGGTCGTGCCATGCGTCGTGCGTTTTCGCTTTCCATCGCCATCGGGCTCGCGCTCGGCGCGGGTCTCGCGGGTGCCCAATCGCGCACCGTGTCCACGGCAGACATGCCCAAGCCGGGCGTCAGCTACATTTCCGGGCCCTCCGTACCCGTTCGCAAGGACACCGTGAGCACCGGAAGCCTGCCGCAGCCGCCCCGGTTCTATGTGGGCGGGCAGCTAGCCGTGGGCGATGACGGGTATCGGGACCACTCCGGCTACGGCGATGGCTCCGTGGCGGAAAGCGGTTACTACTACGGTGGTGGCTATCCCCCGGGCTACGGTTACGGCTACGACCGGGACGACCGGCGCGGGCACGGGCATGACGGCCATGACGGGCACGGCCATGACCACGATGGCCCGGGCAACGGTCACGACGGCGGCCACGATCACGACCATGACCGGAACGGCTCGGTGAGCCTGGCCGCCCCCTCCGGCGGAAACGCCTCGGCCAGCGGAGCCGGTGTGAAGCTGGCGCCGCAACGGCCTCCGGAGCGGGACGACCACTGGCGGAATGGTTGGAATGGTGGCTATGGAAACCAGCAGCCTCAGCCCGGTACGGGGATGACGAACAGCAGGGCGCCGCAGCCGGGTACCGGTATGGGGTCGGGGAATCAACCGGGGACAGGGATTCCTT
>NZ_JBPGXU010000051.1:0-12500 GCF_056755675.1 Luteibacter sp. KNZ12-1A
AGATGTGTATAAGAGACAGGATCATCGGCCATGGAGACGGGTTCGCCCTGGCCGATGATCATGTGGTCCAGCACGCGGATTTCCATCAGGCCGAGCGCATCCACGAGGGTTCGGGTGATGTCGCGGTCGGCCCGGCTGGGCTCGGCGACGCCTGAAGGGTGGTTGTGGGCCAGGATGACGGCGCTGGCGTGATGCCGGAGGCACGCGCGGACCACCTCGCGGGGGTAGACGCTGGCGCCGTCGATGGTGCCGCGGAACAACTGCTCGTAGGCGAGGACGCGGTGCCGGGTGTCGAGGAACAGGCAGGCGAACACCTCGTACGGCAGGTGGCACAGCTTCGCCCGGAGGTACTGGGCGCTGTCGCGCGGGCTTTCCAGGCGGGGCAGGTCGACGAGCCCCTCGCCCAGGGCGCGCCGCGCCAGCTCCAGCGTCGCCATCAGGCGTGCCCGCTTCACCGGGCCCACGCCGGTCACCGGCGCCACATGGCCGGGATCGGCAAGCAGCTTGCCCAGGCTGCCCGCCGAGGAAAGGAGGGCGCGACTGGTCGCCACGGCATCGCAGCCCGCGCTTCCGTTACCTAGCAGGACGGCGAGCAGTTCGGCGTCGGATAGCGCGGCGGCGCCATGGCTGAGCAACCGCTCCCGGGGCCGGTCGTGGGAAGCCCATTGGCGAATGGGCCGGGGCCGGAAGGTCACGGGCGCCATCGGCGCATCTCGGACGGGGGAGGGACGGTCGGGCCCGTGCTTCATCGGTCTACCTTGATGTCTTGCCGACGGAGTCGCGGCGAGACCTACAACATAGAGTTGCGGCGGGTGCCTGACGATAGAACGATTCTGAAAAATCGTGCGCCGGTCGTACGACGGAAATCCGTTAAGCTAACGTGTCTTCCGAACAGCGTCGTTTCGTCATGACTCTTCGCCAGCGTCGCATCCTGATTGGCGTTACCGGCGGTATCGCCGCCTACAAGGTCTGCGAACTCGTGCGCCGGCTGCGCGACCTCGAGGCGGAGGTGCGCGTGGTGATGACCGAAGGCGCCACGCATTTCGTCACGCCCACCACCTTCCAGGCGCTTTCCGGACAACCCGTGCGGGTGAGCCTGTGGGACGAGCAGGGCGAAGCCGCCATGGGCCACATCGAACTGGCGCGCTGGGCCGAGCGCGTACTGATCGCGCCGGCCAGCGCCGACACCCTGGCACGGCTTGCGCACGGTTTCGCCGACGACCTCCTTTCCACCGTGGTCCTGGCCACGGCGGCGCCGGTCTATGTCGCCCCGGCGATGAACCAGCAGATGTGGGCCAACCTGGCCGTGCAGGCGAACGTGGGCACGCTGCGCGTGCGTGGCGTGGGCGTGCTCGGTCCGGCGGACGGCGACCAGGCCTGCGGCGATATCGGCTCCGGGCGGATGCTGGAACCGCACGAGTTGCGCGACATCCTGGTCGCCTCGTTCGGCGAGCAGCCGCTTCGCGGGCGCACGGTGGTGGTCAGCGCGGGTCCGACCTACGAGGACATCGATCCGGTGCGCTTTATCGGCAATCGCAGTTCCGGTCGCATGGGTTTTGCCGTGGCCGCCGCCGCGCGCGATGCCGGTGCGACGGTGACCCTGGTGGCGGGTCCCGTCTCCCTGCCGACGCCGCACGGTGTACACCGCATCGATGTGCGCAGCGCCCGGCAGATGCACGAGGCGGTGCTCACGGAGGCCTCCGCCGCGGACATCTACATCGGCGCGGCCGCGGTCGGCGACTACCGCCCGCTGGAAGCCTCGGCCCACAAGCTGAAGAAGGCCGACGGAGCGCCGTTGCGGCTCGAACTCACCGAAAACCCGGACATCATCGCCGCGCTGGCGGCCCGGGCGAAGCGGCCTTTCCTGGTTGGTTTCGCGGCGGAAACCAGTGCGCTTGCCGCGTATGCCCAGGAAAAACTCCGGCGCAAGGGCATCGACATGATCGCGGCCAATGAAGTGGGTGGCGACAAGGGTTTCGAAGTGGCCGACAACGCCCTGCATGTCTACTGGCGCGATGGCGACGACACCTTGCCCGAGATGCCCAAGACCGAACTGGCCCGCCGCCTGGTCGCGCGTATCGCGGAACGATTCCTCTCCGGCTCCGGAACCCCGCCTTGATCGACATCGAACTGAAGATCCTCGACGCCCGCCTGGGCGACTCCATCCCCCTCCCCGAACCCGCCACGCTGGGTAGCGCCGGCATGGACCTGCGTGCGGCGGTGGAGGCACCGGTGACGCTGGCGCCGGGCGAAAGCTTGCTGGTGCCCACCGGCATGGCCATTCACATCGGCGATCCGGCATGGTGTGCTCTGATCGTTCCGCGTTCGGGGCTAGGACACAAGCAAGGCCTGGTGATGGGCAACCTGGTGGGCGTGATCGACGCCGATTACCAGGGGCCGCTGATGATTTCCTGCTGGAACCGCGGGATCGCGACCCTTACCATCGCGCCAGGCGACCGGATTGCGCAATTGTTGCTGGTACCGGTGGGACGGGCGCGGTTGCGCGTCGTCGACGGATTCACCCCCTCGCAGCGGGGCGAGGGAGGATTCGGTTCCACCGGTATCGGCTGATCGGTCGAGACGGACACAAGGGGCACCATGGCTCGGAAAGAGGGAGGGGCGGGGCATGCGCTCCGGATCGATCTGCGACGTCTGCTGCCCCTGGTGGGCGCGACGGTATTGCTGGTCGCCGGCGCGTTCTCCGCATGGCAGGCCTGGTTGATCGCCGACGAAGGCGATGCGGCCGAGCGGACGCGGGCGGCGCAGCGGCAGACGGTCAAGGCGCTGGACGACCTGATCGCCGGCAAGCGCCAGCAGGTACAGCGCTCGCTCGCCCTCGCCGGGGCGACCGACGATCGCGTGGCGATGGCCGAACGGCTGCGCGCGCAGCTGAAGGGTGTCCATGCGGTCGAGGTGTACAGCGGCGGGCTGGACGAGGTCGTGCGCGCCAATTACCGCGAATTCGGCTATGCCAAGGCCGCCCAGCTGATGGCCGCGCTGGGGGCCAGCGAGACACCACCCGCTTCCACCTCGCTGCACGGCAACGAGCGCCGGTTGACCATGGTGGAACCCGTTGCCGCCGACGGCGGTGTGCGCGCATGGATCTGGCTCGAATATCCCTTCGACGACGTGGCGACGCGGTTCGAAGCCGCTTCGCCGGGGGCGGGGCGTATCGAACTGCGCCAGGGCGACGGGCACGACAGCTTGTCGCTGCTTTCGCATGGTTCCCGTTCCGCCGAGTTGGAGGCCGGGGGGCAACGCGTGGCGGGTACGTCGCTATACGTGTTCGCGGCGATGCCGCGCGCCTTCATCGTCATTCCCCACTCCGAGGCGCTCGCCGTCCTGCTGGCCCTGGTCGGGTTCGGCGGCGGCGCCTTCCTCCTCTGGGCCCTGCGCCGTCGGCCGGTCGTGGCCGAGGAACCCGAGCCGGAAGAGCCCGTGCTGGTGGCCGACGTGGCACGCAAGCCACGCCTGCCACCGGCGCCGTCGACCGCGACGGCACCGCCACGCCTGGCGGTGAGTGCCCTGGAGGAAGTGGATGCCTCCATCTTCCGTGCCTATGACATCCGTGGCGTTGCCGGTGGCGCGCTGACCTCCGGTGTGGCCCACCGCATCGGCCAGGCGATCGGCGCGTCGATGGTCGAACGCGACCTGCGTGAGATCGTGATCGGCCGGGACGGCAGGCTGTCGGGGCCGGAACTCGCGGGTGCGCTGTCGGACGGCCTGCGCGCGGCCGGCATCGACGTGATCGACCTGGGCATGGTGCCGACGCCCCTGGTCTATTTCGCCGCCTATCATTTCGGCACGGGCTGCGGCGTATCCGTGACCGGCAGCCACAACCCTCCCGACCACAACGGATTCAAGATCGTGATCGGCGGCGAGACGCTCGCCGAGGACGCCATCGCCGACCTGCACCGGCGCATCGTGGAGAATCGGCTACCGTCGGACGGCGTCGGAACCTGGCGCGAGCAACCGGTGGTGGAGGCCTACGTTTCGCGCATCGCCGGCGACGTGGCCGCCGAGCGCCGGCTCAAGGTCGTGGTCGATGCCGGGAACGGGGTGGCCGGACTGGTGGCGCCCCGGGTCCTGGAGGACATCGGCTGCGAGGTGATTCCCTTGTACTGCGATGTCGACGGCCGCTTCCCGAATCACCATCCCGACCCATCCGATCCCCGCAATCTCGGCGACCTGATCGCCGCGGTGCACACCGTGGGCGCCGATCTCGGCGTTGCCTTCGATGGCGACGGCGACCGGCTCGGCGTCGTCACCCAGGCTGGCGAAATCATCTACCCCGACCGGTTACTCATGTTGTTCGCCCAGGATGTGCTGGCGCGAAACCCGGGCGCCACGGTGATCTACGACGTGAAATGCACCGGGCACCTTCGCCCGGTGATCCAGGAGGCCGCGGGCGTACCGCTGATGTGGCGCACGGGGCATTCGCTGATCAAGGCGAAGATGCGCGAGACCGGCGCGGCGCTGGCCGGTGAGATGAGTGGCCACTTCTTCTTCGCCGACAACAACCGCTGGTATGGCTTCGACGACGGTATCTATGCGGCGGCACGCCTGCTCGAAATCGTCGCGGGCGACCTGGAGGAGCGCAGCGTCGCCGAGCTCTTCGACAGCCTGCCCAAGAGCGTCTCCACGCCGGAGCTGAAGCTGTCGATGGAGGAGGGTGCGCCGTTCCGCTTCATGGAGGCGTTCCGCGCCTCCGCGACCTTCGACGACGCCCGCGTGACGACGATCGACGGCATCCGTGTCGATTGGCCCGATGGCTGGGGCCTCGTGCGGGCGTCCAACACGACACCCGCGCTGGTCTTCCGCTTCGATGCCGACAACGGCAAGGCGCTGGAGCGCATCAAGCAGGTTTTCCGCCTGCGCCTGCTGGCGGTGGATCGTCATCTGGCCCTGCCGTTCTGAGGCGAGGCTGCCGCGGTCAGCGGCCGCCGTTCGCGGCGTCCGCTGCCTTCAGTTCGCGATAGTGACGAAGCTGCGCTTCCATGTTCGTCTTGGCGGTGTCCTTGGCCGTCTGCTGGCGCTGTAGCGTGGCCCGGAGGGAGGCGACCGTGTTGCGCTGTTCGGTGATGCGATCGCTGAGGTACTTCGGCACCGGCTGCTTGGCCCGCTCCAGGTCGCCCGCGCGAGTGAGCAGGTCGGCCAGGGCCTTCTCCTGGCCCTGCAGGTTCAGTCGCGTGGTGCGCGCGGCCTGTTCGAAGTTGTCGACCTCGGCGTTCTTCGCGGCGGCGAACGCGGCTTCGTCCGGGTAGGCGTTCAGCATCTGCGCGTCTTCACGCTGCCGCTGCTGCTGCGCCTGTTGGGCCGCCGCCTGCGCATCGGCGACCTTGCGGGCCGCCGCGCGTTCGTCCGCCGTGAGCTGGCGGTCGACGTGACGCACGACCATGCCCTGGCTGTTCACCACGTCGTATCCGGCCTTCATCGCGTCGGACGTGAGGCTGTCGCTGAAGTACGACTGCCCGGAGGCGTCCTTCCAGCGATAGCGGTAGGCGTTGTTGTTGGCGGTGTTCTTCTGGGCGAAAGCGGCCGTGCCGATGCACAGTGCCGCCCCCGCCAGGATGTAACGCGCTGCTCGCATGGGTTCCCCTCCTGTGCGCGGAGTATAGCCAGCGGGCGGCCACAGGTTGTGCGGGACCGGCACATCGCGCGGATCGCGTGACGCAGTCGCCGTTTCAGGTCACGCCTTCACGCCGTAGAGCTCCCGATAAGCGAGCAGGCGGCCATGTTCCGCCGCCAGCTCCGGCCGCTCGCCGGCGTAGGTGAGGACATCGGCCAGCGTGGCGATGGCGATGACGGGGATGCCGAACTGCGCGGCGACTTCCTGGGCCGCCGAGCGTTCGCCCTGGCCGCGCTCCTGCCGGTCGAGCGCGATGAGCACGCCGGCCGGTTCGGCGCCCTGGGACCGGATCAGCTCCAGTGACTCGCGCACGGCGGTGCCGGCGGTCATCACGTCGTCGACGATCAGCACGCGTCCCCGCAAGGGGGCGCCGACCAGCGTGCCACCTTCGCCGTGGTCCTTGGCTTCCTTGCGGTTGTAGGCCCACGGCAGGTCGCGGTCCTGCGTATCGGCCAGTGCGATCGCGGTGGCGGCGGCCAGGGCGATGCCCTTGTAGGCCGGTCCGAAGAGCATGTCGAAAGGCACGCCCGAGCGCACGGCGGCGGCGGCATAGGCGCGGCCGAGGCGGGCGAGCGCGGCGCCGCTGTCGATCCGGCCCATGTTGAAGAAGTAGGGGCTGCTGCGGCCGGATTTCAGCGTGAAGTCGCCGAAGCGAAGCACGTCTCGGGCGAGGGTGAGTTCAATGAATTCGCGCTGGTAGTCGTGCACGGGAATCTCTCAGTCGATCGAAGGGCCAAGCGGATACCACAACACGTACTGCGGTCCCGCGCTGCCGCCATGGTACAACCCGCCGCTGTCGCGATAGCCGGCGCGCTGGTAGGCACGTAGCGCCGCTTCATTGCGCACGTTCACGGTGAGGAGGATCCGCTCGCGATCCGGATGGCGACCGGCGACGTACGCGTGGATCGCATCCAGGGCGGCGCGGCCCAGGCCCTGGCCCTGCCTCGGGGCATCGATGAGGAAGCTGCGCAGTGCCACCGCTCCGGGGGCCAGCGGATGATCCGCCAGCGCGGAGGCCCGCCGGTCGATGCGGACGTAGCCGACCACCGCGTCGCCGTGGAGCAAGGCGAGCGCCTCGCTGCCGGGGCACACGGCCACGTCGGCGAGCGAGTCACGGGTATGGCCGACGAAGGGCCGCTGGTCGGGATGGACGTCGAGCGCGAGCACGGCGGCACGCAGGGTTTCGTCGACGGGAAGGACGCGAATGGATGGATTCATAGGAGGTTATGATGCACGGATCGCCGAACACCCGATCAAGGTCCCATGCGCATTATTTCGCTGAACGCCAACGGTATCCGCTCCGCCGCCACCAAGGGCGTGTTCGAGTGGCTGCGCAAACAGGATGCCGATGTCGTCTGCCTGCAGGAGACCAAGGCGCAGGAATCGCAGCTCACCGATCCGATGTTCCGCCCGGACGGCCATCATTGTTTCTATCACGATGCACGCAGCAAGAAGGGATACAGCGGCGTGGCGATCTACTCCCGGCGCGAGCCCGACGAGGTGCGCGTTTCGCTGGGCAGGGAAGACTTCGATTGCGAGGGACGCTATATCGAGGCCCGCTACGGGAATCTCAGCGTGGTCTCGTTCTACATCCCCTCCGGGTCCTCCGGCGACGAACGCCAGCAGTACAAGTTCCGGATCATGGAGTGGCTGACGCCGATCCTGCGCGAATGGGCCGCGAGCGGGCGGGACTACGTGCTGTGCGGCGACTGGAACATCGTGCACACGAAGAACGACATCAAGAACTGGACGTCCAACCAGAAGAATTCCGGTTGCCTGCCCGAGGAGCGCGCCTGGCTGGACCTGCTGTTCAAGGACATCGGCTGGGTGGACAGCTTCCGCGCCATCAAGCCCGACGCGGTGGAATACACCTGGTGGTCCAACCGCGGACAGGCCCGCGCGAACAACGTGGGTTGGCGTATCGACTACCAGATCGTTACGCCGGGCCTGCGCGAACGCCTGCGCGATTGTTCGATCTATCGTGACGAGCGCTTCTCCGACCATGCCCCCTACATCGTGGACTACGCGGAGTGAGCGAAGCGGCCGGGACCGGAGCGGTCCGTTACAAGGGATTGCGTGGCATAGCCGCCGCGTTCGCCCAGCCGGGGGCGGTGACCATGCTGTTCTTCGGTCTCGCGTCCGGGCTGCCGTTCCTGCTGGTCGGTAACACGTTGTCGGCCTGGCTGAAGGAATCGGGCGTGGATTACGGTGCCATCGGCATCGCCAGCTACGTCACCTTCGCCTACAACTTCAAGTTTCTGTGGGCTCCGCTGGTGGACAAGTTCCGCCTGCCGCTGTTCGGCCGGCTCGGCCTGCGCCGCGGCTGGCTGATGTTCGCCCTGTTGCTGCTGGCGGCCGGCCTGCTCGGGATGGCGGCGATGCCGCCGGACGTGTCGCTTCCGCGCTTCATGGTCGTGACCGGCGTCGCCGCACTGGCGGGGGCGACGATCGACATCGTCGTGGATGCCTATCGCGTGGAGATCGCGCCACAGGAGGCGCAGGGTGCCCTCGCGGCCACGTATACCCTCGGCTATCGCTTCGGCCTGATCGCAGGCGGCGCCGGCATCCTGTTGGTGGCGGATGCCTTCGGCTGGCAAGGCGGCTATGTCGCCATCTGCGCCCTGCTGGTCATCCCTTTCATCACGGTCCTGGTCGCACGCGAACCGGAGCACCGCGTGCGCGAGCGCGTGCCGTTGCGCGTGGCCGTGCAGGAGGGTTTCATCGGGCCGTTCCGCGACTTCCTTTCCCGCTATGGTCTAGGCCTGGCGTTGGGACTGCTGCTTTTCGTCGCGCTGTTCCGGCTCCCCGACCAGATGCTCGGGGTGATGGCGTATCCGTTCTACCTCGACGCGGGTTTCAGCAAGACGCAGATCGCGGAGGTGTCGAAGGTCTACGGGGTGATCGTGGGCATCGTCGGCGCCTTGCTGGGCGGCTGGGCCGTGACGCGCTTCGAGATGCGCCGGCTGTTGGTCGTCTCCGCCATCGGCGTGGCGCTTTCGAACATGCTCTACCTGATCATGGCGGCCAACCCGGGCCAGACATGGGCCTTCGTGGCGACCCTCTCGGGAGACAATTTCGCGCAAGGTTTTGCGGGTCCGGTGCTGGTCGCCTTCATGTCGGGCCTGGTCAACCGCAGTTTCACCGCCACGCAGTACGCCTTGCTGAGCGCGCTGGCCAATCTTCCAGGCAAGCTGATCGGGGGGCTGTCGGGCTTCCTGGTGAAGGACTCCGGCTATGCGTCCCTGTTCGTGGTCAGCACCGTTTCCATCGTCCCGACCCTGATCGTGCTCGCCCTCTTGTGGCGCCGCATGCCGCGTCCCGCCGAGGCGGGATAAGCCGGACGACCTATCTTCGCAAGCGAGCAAAACTGTGTAATATCGCCGCCACAGGGGGCATGCGCGAGGAGGTGACGCACGTGCCAGATATCGTTGTGAGGCACATCGACGAGCAGATGGCCGAGCGCATCAAAACGCTCGCGCGCGAACGACGCTGGTCGATCAATGAGGTGATCCTGCACGCATTGCGCTATGGACTCGGCTTGAGTCCCGGCGACGTGTTCAACGAGCTGTTGCTCGAACCCGGCGACATCGCGCACCTGACCGGCGCGTGGGACGCGGAAGAACAGGCGGCCTTCCAGGAAGCCCTCTCGGCATTGGCCCAGGCCTCGCCGTCGACCCTGGCCGACGCTGCGTCGCGCCCGGCCAAGTCGTCCACCGAATCCTTCTAGCGAGACCTCCTCGTGGGAGTCCCTCTTGTGGGAGCCGCTTCAGCGGCGATCCCGCGGCAGCGGGCCAGACTGAGGCAAGCACCTATCGCCGCTGAAGCGGCTCCCACAGAAGCGGCTCCACAGAAAGACCACCAGCAAGGCGGCCGATCGGCCAGCAAGGCGACCGATCAGGCAGCGGCGTACAACGCCCCCAGCAGGCGCGGCCCCCGGGCCCCCGTCACGGCCGGCAGATTGCCCGGCTCGCCACGCACGCGCCGATATGCCAGCCATGCGAACGCCATCGCTTCCATGACGTCGGGATCGATACCGAACGCCGAACTCGCCAGCAAGGGCCGTCCTTCCAGCCGTGCACCGATGGCGTGCATCAACGCGGTGTTGTGCACACCGCCCCCGCAAGCCACCACGTCCACCGCGTCGGCAGCGTGGCGTTCGATCGCCTCCGCCACCGATACCGCGCTGAGCGCAAGCAGGGTGGCCTGAACATCTTCGGGCGACGACTCGGCGACGCGCGGGTGCGCGTCCAGCCAGGCCAGGTGGAAGTGTTCGCGTCCCGTGCTCTTGGGCGGCGGCAGGGCGAAATAGGCGTCGTCCAGAAGTTCGGCGAGCAATGACTCGTCCACCTGTCCCGACGCAGCGAACAGGCCGCCACGGTCGAAGGATTCGCCGCGATGGCGAAGAGTCCACGCATCCATGAGGCCGTTCGCGGGGCCGGTGTCGAAGCCGGTGACTTCGCCGGTCGAGGTCAAACGGGTGACGTTGGCGATGCCGCCGAGGTTGAGCACCACGCGCGCACCGTGCTCCGGGCGCAGCACGGTGGCGTGGAAGGCCGGAACCAGGGGTGCGCCCTGGCCACCGGCGGCCACGTCGGCCCGGCGAAAGTCCGCGACGGTGTCGATGCCGGTGCGTTCGGCGATCACCGAGGGATCACCGATCTGCAAGGTGAAAGGGAACTCTCCGCCGGGCCGGTGTCGGATCGTCTGGCCATGCGAGCCGATGGCGCGCACGTCGCCGGCGGCGACGCCCGCCGCGCCGATGACGGCTTGCGCCGCGTCCGCGAAGGCATGGCCCACGGCGACATCGAGTTGCCCGTAGGCATCGAGGTCGAGGCGAAGTTCATCCTGCGCCACGGCGAGGATGCGCGTGCGCAGCGCATCGTTCCAGGGGTGGGTCAATCCGGCGAGAAGACGGGGGTGGCCGTCGGTGAAGCGAACCAGCGCGGCGTCGATGCCATCCGCGCTGGTGCCCGAGATGAGCCCGAGGTAGAGGCCATCCATGGTGGATGCCACGGATCAGTCCGCGCTGTGCTGGTCGGCGTCGTTACGCGCGAGCTTCACGTTGCTGTCCACCTGGTTGAGGCGGGCGAGCTGCGGGCCGACCACTTCCTTCTTGAACTTCGCCAACTGAGCCGCCGGCAGCGGCTCGGGCTTCGGCAGCGTGACCGTCTGCGGATCGCGCTGCACGTTGTTAACGCGGAATTCGTAATGCAGGTGCGGACCGGTGGCCAGGCCGGTCATGCCGACGTAACCGATGGTGCTGCCCTGGCTCACGCGCTGGCCGACACGCAGGTTGGCGAAGCGCGACATATGGCCGTAGGCGGTGCTGATCGTGGCGTTGTGCTGGATGACCACGAAGTTGCCGTAGCCGTTCATCCAGCCGCGGAACTTCACGACGCCATCGCCCGCCGCGTGGATGGGCGTGCCCGAGGGCGCCGCGTAATCCACGCCCTTGTGCGCGCGCATCTTGCCGAGGATCGGATGCATGCGACCGGCGCTGAACTGTGAGGAGATACGGGTGAAGTCGACGGGGATTCGCAGGAAGGAGCCAGTGAGCGGACGGCCTTCCTCGCTGAAGTAGCTGACCTTGCCGTCGCTGTTCTTGAAGCGGTAGGCGGTGTAGCGCTTGCCCTGGTTCACGAATTCCGCCGCGACGATATCGCCTTCGCGAAGAAAGGCTCCGTCACTGTAGACATCGTCGTAGATGACGGTGAAGTTGTCGCCCACGCGCAGGTCCTGCACGAAGTCGATGTCGAACTTGAACACCTCGGCGAGCTTGAGCACCATCGCGTTGCTCATGCCGGCCTTCGACGCCGCACCGAACAGCGAGCTGTCGATCAGCCCGTGCGCGATGTGCTCACGGCGCTGCACGTCACGCTTCTGCGTGGTGAGCTGGGGCGAAGCGCCATCCAGTCGCAGCGTGGCGATGGTCGCTTCGTCCTGGTCGAAGCGCACGCCCTTGAGGACGTGATCGCCATCGACGAGGAACTGGAATTCCTGGCCCGGCTTGATCTGGTGAAACACCTTCGTGCCACCCGCTCCGTCGATGACGTGCTGCAGGTCGGTCATCGAAAGACCTTGGGCGACGAAGATGTCGGCGAGGGTCTGGCCGGGCTGCACCTGCACGGTCTGCCAGGTTTCCTCGGGAACGACCGGCTTGATCGAGGCGGGATCGATCTTCGGCACGGCGAGCGGTACCACCGCATGCACGGCCGGGATGGCGGTGGTGAGCGACTGCTTCTTCATGGCGCCCGCCCAGGCAGGGATCACCAGGGCCGACAGGATGACGAGGAGGAAGGCGGTGCCGGCAAGGATCCAGCGCTCGCGTGTCCAGCTGAGGGGTTCGGCGGACGCGTTGCGGCTGAAAGACCAGTGGGCACGGCTATCGTAGAAGTGCGAATGACGGCGCTGTGCCTTGCGCCGGATGGCCTGCTTGCGTGCGCTGTGCGCTCCGCGGTTCACATCACCCATTGTCTTTCTTGTATCCGCTCGCCCCGACTTGTCGCGTACCATAGCGGCCCTGCGCAAAGGCCGTCAACGCCTTTCCCATCAAGGCTTTGCATCGCATCTTGCGGTTAACGCACAATTAACCCCACGCCCCCTTCACATGCAGATGTGAAGGTAAAAAATTCCGTTTCGATAGAGAGTACGCATGAACGACCTGGAGCAGGCCCTGGCGCTGATCGCCCGCGGCGCCGACGAGATCATCAAGAAGGAAGACCTCGAGGCGCGTCTCAAGACCGGCCGGCCGTTGCGCATCAAGGCGGGTTTCGATCCGACGGCCCCCGACCTGCACCTGGGCCATACGGTGCTGCTCAACAAGATGCGCCAGTTCCAGGACCTCGGTCACCAGGTCATTTTCCTGATCGGC
>NZ_JBPGXU010000051.1:17500-27584 GCF_056755675.1 Luteibacter sp. KNZ12-1A
AGAATCCCAAGGCGCTTGAGAGAACTCGGGTGAAGGAACTAGGCAAAATGGCACCGTAACTTCGGGAGAAGGTGCGCCTCTTGGTGTGGTCACGTGCGTGACTGAGCATCGAGGGGTCGCAGTAACCTGGCCGCTGCGACTGTTTATCAAAAACACAGCACTCTGCAAACACGAAAGTGGACGTATAGGGTGTGACGCCTGCCCGGTGCTGGAAGGTTAATTGATGGGGTCAGCCGCAAGGCGAAGCTCTTGATCGAAGCCCCAGTAAACGGCGGCCGTAACTATAACGGTCCTAAGGTAGCGAAATTCCTTGTCGGGTAAGTTCCGACCTGCACGAATGGCGTAACGACAGCGGCGCTGTCTCCACCCGAGACTCAGTGAAATTGAAATCGCTGTGAAGATGCAGCGTTCCCGCGGCAAGACGGAAAGACCCCGTGAACCTTTACTATAGCTTTACACTGAACGTTGAGTTCTTCTGTGTAGGATAGGTGGGAGGCTATGAAACCGAGACGCTAGTTTCGGTGGAGCCATCCTTGAAATACCACCCTGAAGTGCTTGACGTTCTAACCTAGGTCCGTAATCCGGATCGGGGACCGTGTATGGTGGGTAGTTTGACTGGGGCGGTCTCCTCCCAAAGAGTAACGGAGGAGCACGAAGGTACGCTCAGCGCGGTCGGACATCGCGCACTGTGTGCAAAGGCATAAGCGTGCTTGACTGCGAGATCGACGGATCAAGCAGGTACGAAAGTAGGTCTTAGTGATCCGGTGGTTCTGTATGGAAGGGCCATCGCTCAACGGATAAAAGGTACTCCGGGGATAACAGGCTGATACCGCCCAAGAGTTCATATCGACGGCGGTGTTTGGCACCTCGATGTCGGCTCATCACATCCTGGGGCTGTAGCCGGTCCCAAGGGTATGGCTGTTCGCCATTTAAAGTGGTACGCGAGCTGGGTTCAGAACGTCGTGAGACAGTTCGGTCCCTATCTGTCGTGGGCGTTGGAGATTTGAGGGGGGCTGCTCCTAGTACGAGAGGACCGGAGTGGACGTTCCGCTGGTGTTCGGGTTGTCATGCCCATGGCATTGCCCGGTAGCTACGAACGGAAGTGATAACCGCTGAAAGCATCTAAGCGGGAAGCACGCCCCAAGATGAGATCTCCCGAGAGCTTGACTCTCCTTAAGGCACCATCAAGACTAGGTGGTTGATAGGCGCGGTGTGGAAGTGCAGCAATGCATTGAGCTTACGCGTACTAATGAGCCGTGAGGCTTGACCATATAACCCCAAGACGCTTCACCGTCTTTATCTCTTACTCGCGGTTCGATGAAAACCCGGACGCTTGTCACTCGTTTACACCCTCTGTGGAGCCGGCGCATCTGCGCTGCTCCCACCCCTTCCCTGGCGGCTATAGCGGCGTGGTCCCACCTGATCCCATCCCGAACTCAGAAGTGAAACGCGCATGCGCCGATGGTAGTGTGGCTCAAGCCATGCAAGAGTAGGTCACCGCCAGGGGCTTTATCCCAAAAACCCGTCACGAGCTATCGTGGCGGGTTTTTTCTTTGCCGGTGTGGGAGCCGACCCTGTCGGCGATCCCGCGGCAGCGGGCCAGTCCACCCCACCCACCCATCGCCGACACGGTCGGCTCCCACCCGCGCTAGCGCGACTCCCACCAGGGCCACCCACCAGAGGACATCAGTGCCCGGAGCTGGACGGCCCCACCGGAACGCTGTATTCGCGCCTGCGGCATGACACTCGCGTGGCAACGCGTCATCATGCTCAAGCGACATGTAGCAATGGGAACGATCGATGGATCCACGACTCAATCGGCGACAGGAAGAACTGATCGCCATCGTCCAGCGGGAAGGCTTCGTCGGTGTCGACGAACTGGCCACGCATTTCGACGTGGCCCCGCAGACGATCCGTCGCGATCTCAATCTCCTGGCCGATGGAGGCCTCATCCGCCGTTATCATGGCGGCGTGAGCGCGTCCTCGTCGAGCGTCGAGAACGTCGCCTATGCCGCACGCCAGTCGCTGCAGACCGCGGAGAAGAACCGCATCGCCACGGCGATCGCGAAATCGATCCCCGACGGCTCCTCGCTCTTCATCAACCTGGGTACGACCAATGAAGGCGTCGGCCGCGCGTTGCTCGAGCATCGCGACCTGCGCGTCATCACCAACAATCTCAACATCGCGATCCTGCTCAGCGACAATCCCACGTTCGAGGTGATCGTCGCGGGCGGCGTCGTCCGTGGACGCGATCACGGGGTGACGGGCGAGGCCACGATCGAACTCATCCGCCAGTTCAAGGTCGACTTCGGCATCATCGGTATCTCCGGCATCGAACTCGACGGCACGCTGCTGGATTTCGATTTCCACGAAGTCCGTGTCGCCCAGGCGATCATCGAACATTCCCGCCAGGTCTTCCTGGGTGCCGACCACAGCAAGATCGGCCGCAACGCCATGGTCCGCCTCGGCGACTTCTCACGCGTGGATGCATGGTTTACCGATCGGCAGCCGCCGGACGCCTTGTTGCCCGTCCTGGAAGCCGCCGGCACCCAGCTGCATATCGCGGAAGCCTGAGGGCGATACAGCCCCATCCACAGCCTCCATCCGATCCCGATATCCCGGACTACGCTGCACTGCAGCGTGCGATGTTCGTTTGTGTTCGAATATGCTCATTTCCACGCAGGCGAAGCCTGACTGATCCGTGAAATGTTCGTAAGCGCAAATGATCCCGCGCGTCGCAAGTTAAAACGAACATACCCGAGCGTAGGGTTTCACCCTTCAGCAGGCCTCGCCTCCCGATAAGCGGAGTTCCCGATGGTCGAGCAGGTCGATGTTTTGGTGGTCGGTGGTGGCGTCAACGGCGTCGGCATCGCCCGTGATGCTGCGGGGCGCGGGCTGAGTGTCTGGCTTTGCGAGCGCGACGATCTCGCCGCGCATACCTCCAGTGCCAGCACCAAGCTGATCCACGGCGGTTTGCGGTATCTGGAGCAATTCGAATTCGCCCTCGTGGGCAAGGCGCTCGCCGAGCGCGAAGTGCTGCTTCGTGCCGCGCCGCACATCATCTGGCCACTGCGCTTCGTCCTGCCGCACCAGCCACATCTGCGTCCGGCGTGGATGATCCGCCTGGGATTGTTCCTTTACGACCACCTGGGCCGTGGACGCCGCACGCTACCGGGATCGCGCCGCGTGCGTTTCGGCAAGCACGTCACCGGCGAGCCCCTGCGCGCTGACTTCAGCGTCGGGTTCGTCTATTCCGATGCCTGGGTGCAGGACGCCCGCCTGGTCGTCCTCAACGCGATGGATGCCGCGCGACGAGGCGTGCACATCGAGACCCACACGCGCTGCGTCAGCGCCCGACGCGACGGCGAGGGTTGGACCGCGGAACTCGAAGCCCGCGACGGCAGCCGCCACTTCGTAAAGGCCCGGGCGCTCGTGAACGCCGCCGGCCCGTGGGCCGCCAGCTTTCTCGACGACGTGGCCCATGTGAAGCACCAGCACTCGCTGCGCCTGATCAAGGGCAGTCACATCGTGGTGCCGAAGATCTTCGAACACCGCTACGCCTACATCTTCCAGCAGCCCGACCGCCGCATCGTCTTCGCCATCCCCTACGAGCGCGACTTCACCCTGATCGGCACGACGGACATTGAGTACAAGGACGACCCTTCGCATCCGACGATCACGGCAGAGGAAACGAGCTATCTCTGCGATGCGGCGAACCGCTACTTCAAGAAGCAGTTGACGCCGAACGACGTGGTCTGGAGCTATAGCGGCGTGCGTCCACTCCTGCAGGACGAAGCGGGCAGCGCCTCCGAAGTCACGCGCGACTACCTGCTGGACATCGACCAGAACGGTCCGCCGCTGCTGAACGTCTTCGGCGGCAAGCTGACCACCTACCGGAAGCTGTCCGAAGAGGCCGTGGACAAGCTCGCCCCGTTGCTGGGCAACCACCAGCCGGCCTGGACCGCCGACGCCCGCCCGCTTCCAGGCGGCGGCGAACGCGATATCGACGAGTTGCTCGCCGATATCCGCGCGTCGCGTCCCTGGCTGCCCGAAACCTTCGCCTGGCGGCTCGTGCATAGCTACGGCACCCGGGCCCGCGACCTGCTGGGCGAGGCCGATGGCCTGGACGCCCTGGGCGAACATTTCGGCGCGGATCTCTACCAGGCGGAAGTCGACTACCTCGTGCGCCATGAATGGGCCACCGAGGCCGAGGACATCCTCTGGCGTCGAAGCAAGCTCGGCCTGCGGGTCACCCCGCCGGATGTCCAACGCCTTTCCGATTACCTGTCCACGAAGCGCTGAGGCGCCACGGGGGCATTTCCAAGACGCGTGCCGTACTGCTGACCGGCCCGCGCCCCACAACACATAGGAGTACTCAGCATGTCGGTCTACCTGAGTGAGTTCCTCGGAACCATGGTGATGATCCTGTTAGGCGATGGCGTCGTCGCCGGCGTGCTGCTGAAGGATTCGAAGGCGGAGAACGCGGGTTGGGGCGTGATCACCTGGGCCTGGGGCCTCGCCGTCCTCATGGGCATCTTCGTCGCCGCGAAAAGCGGTGCCCACATGAATCCCGCGATCACGCTGGCGATGGCCTCCATCGGCAAGCTCTCGTGGTCGCTCGTTCCTGGCTATATCGCTGCGCAGATGGCGGGTGCCTTTACCGGCGCGGTGTTGGTCTACCTCGCCTACCTGGCTCACTGGCGAGGCACCGCCGATCCGGCCAAGAAGCTCGGCATCTTCTGCACGATTCCGGCGATCCGTTCGATCCCGGCCAACCTGGTCACCGAGGTCATTGGCACGTTCGTGTTGGTGTATTGCGTGCTCGCCATCGGCAGCAACGATCTTTCCAAGGGCCTGGCCCCGATCGCCGTCGCGCTGCTCGTGGTGGTGATCGGCATGTGCCTGGGTGGCCCCACCGGCTATGCGATCAATCCCGCGCGTGACTTCGGTCCCCGTCTTGCACACGCGCTGCTGCCCATCCCTGGCAAGGGCGGTTCCGACTTCGCCTATGCGCCCGTGCCCATCGTCGGTTCGATCATCGGCGCCTTGCTCGCCGCCTTCGCCTATACCGCCCTCGCGGCCTGACTCGAGGATTCATCGTGACCACCAAGAAGAAATACATCCTGGCCATCGACCAGGGCACCACCAGCTCGCGCACGATCCTGTTCGACCATGACGGCAACATCGCCGGCACCGCCCAGCGGGAATTTCCGCAGATATTCCCGCAGCCGGGCTGGGTCGAGCACAATCCGCGCGAGATCATGACCAGCGTGCTCTCGACCATGACCGAGGTCATCAGCAGCTCGCAGATCGACCCCGCCTGCATCGAGGGCATCGGCATCACCAACCAGCGCGAGACCGCGGTGGTATGGGACAAGCACACGGGCCAGCCGATCTACAACGCGATCGTCTGGCAGTCGCGTCAGACCGCCGAGATCTGCGACAAGCTCAAGGCCGACGGTTACGACGAAATGGTCCGCGAGAAGACCGGCCTGCTGATCGACGCCTACTTCGCCGGTACCAAGGTGCGCTGGATCCTCGACCATGTGGAAGGCGCACAGGCGAAGGCCGAGGCGGGCGACCTGCTGTTCGGCACCATCGACACCTGGGTGATCTGGAACCTCACCGGCGGCAAGGTGCACGTCACCGACTACACGAATGCCTCGCGCACGCTGATGTACGACATCTACAAGCGCGAGTGGGACGACGAGTTGCTGAAGATGCTCAACGTGCCGCGCGCGATGCTGCCGGAGGTGAAATCCTCCAGCGAGATCTACGGCAACACGCAGGCGAAGCAGTTCTTCGGCCGCGAGGTGCCGATCGCCGGCATCGCGGGCGACCAGCAGGCGGCATTGTTCGGCCAGGCATGCTTCGAGCAGGGCATGGCGAAGAACACCTACGGCACGGGCTGCTTCATGCTGATGAACACCGGCGAGAAGGCCGTGCGCTCGAAGACCGGCCTGCTCACCACCATCGCCTGGGGTGTCGACGGAAAGGTGGAGTACGCGCTGGAAGGCAGCATCTTCGTCGCCGGTTCCGTGATCCAGTGGCTGCGGGATGGCCTGCGCATGCTGGGCAAGGCTTCCGACTCGCAGGCCTATGCGGAGCGTGCCAAGGACAATGACGGTGTGTACTTCGTCCCGGCGTTCGTAGGTCTTGGCGCGCCTTACTGGAGAAGCGACGTGCGCGGCGCCGTGTTCGGCTTGTCGCGCGGTACGACCAAGGAGCAGTTCATTCGCGCCGCGCTGGAGTCGATGGCGTACCAGACACGCGACGTGCTCGAAGCGATGCAGACCGATTCCGGCATCCAGCTGAAGGAGCTGCGTGCGGACGGTGGCGCCATCGCCAACGACTTCATGGCGCAGTTCCAGGCCGACATCCTCGACGTGACGCTGTTGCGTCCGAAAGTGCAGGAAACCACGGCGCAAGGTGCCGCGTATCTCGCCGGCCTGGCGGTGGGCTTCTGGAAGGACAAGAAGGAAATCGCCACGCGCTGGGCGGTCGACCGTGAGTTCAAGCCGCAGATGACGAAGGAACGTCGCGACGACTTGTATGAAGGTTGGCAGCAGGCGGTGAGCGCGACGATGGGCTTCAAGCCGCGCAATTAGTTCGGGCCGGCCTGGTGGGAGCGAACCGCGATTGAACTTGCAGCAACCTGGTGGGAGCCGACCTTGTCGGCGATCCCGCGGCAGCGGGCCAGGTCGAAGCGAGCACCCATCGCCGACGAAGTCGGCTCCCACCAGGTCGGGGCAAGCATCCATCGCCGACAAGGTCGGCTCCCACCGGGCTGCGGAACACCGGGTGGTTGGTGCCGATGAGGTCGGCGCCAATGAAAAGGGGCGGCGCAATGATGCGCCGCCCCTTTTTTCATGCGTTTCGCGAACGGATCAGGCCAGCGCGTAGCCGAACTGGTCCTTGAATTCCGTGGCGAACTGCTCGTACGTGAAGTACTGGTTCTGCGTGCCCGGATGCTCGACCTTCAGCGCGCCCATGAGCGATGCCATCTTGCCGACGGTCGGCCAGTCGTAGCCCTTCATGATGCCGAAGATGAGGCCGGCGCGATAAGCGTCGCCGCAGCCGGTGGGATCGACCACCTTGTGCTCGCGTGCCGGCGGCACTTCGAGCGTTTCGCCTTTCACGTGGATCAGCGAGCCGCGCGGTCCCAGCGTCACGATGTACGCATCGACCTTCGACGCGATGTCCGCCGCGGTCCAGCCGGTGCGCTGCTGCAACAGCTGCGACTCGTAGTCGTTGACGATGACATAGGTTGACTTCTCGATCATCGAACGGAACTCGTCGCCGGTGAACAGCGGCATCGCCTGGCCCGGATCGAAGATGAAGGGTACGCCGCGCGCGGCGAATTCATCGACATGCTGCAACATCGCGTCGCGGCCGTCCGGCGCGACGATGCCGAACTCGCAGTGCTTGATGTCGCGCACGTGGTTCTCGTGCGCGCTAGACATCGCGCCCGGATGGAAGGCGGTGATCTGGTTGTTGTCCAGGTCGGTGGTGATGAAGCACTGCGGGGTGAACTGGTCATCGAACTGGCGCACACCGTCGAGGCGGATGCCGAACTTCTCCAGGTGCGCGCGGTACGGCGCGAAATCCTGGCCGACCGTCGCCACCGGCATCGGCTCGCCGCCGAGCAACTTCAGGTTGTAGGCGATATTGCCCGCGCAACCGCCGAACTCGCGGCGCATGGCCGGCACCAGGAACGACACGTTCAGGATGTGCACCTGATCCGGGATGATGTGGTTCTTGAACTGGTCCTGGAAGACCATGATCGTGTCGTAGGCGAGCGATCCGCAGATAACGGCAGTCATGCGTTGGGTGACCCTGGAGGATGGTAAGTGGCGCGGCCATGAAGGGCCGCCGCGAACGCCGCCCGCGACGGGTCCGGCAAACCTGCGGATCGTACCCAAATTCAGGCCCCGAGGCGACCTCCGTCGAGCCGGCGTTCCTCCCGCCCGGGACGGGGTTCCGCTCGCATCACCCGGAGTTACAAGGCTTTCTTAACGTATGCGCCCTTGCGTGGGGGAGGGCGCCAATCTAGACTCGCACGCTTACTTTTTCCCGCTATGGGCGCCCGCCGCATCATGTTTAAGAAGTTCCGCGGACTTTTCTCGAACGACATCTCCATCGATCTCGGCACGGCGAATACGCTTATTTATGTGCGTGGGCAGGGCATTGTCCTCAACGAACCCTCGGTCGTGGCGATCCGCCAGGACCGTGGCCCCGGTGGCCCCCGCGCCGTCGCGGCCGTGGGTGGCGACGCCAAGCGCATGCTCGGCCGCACGCCGGGCAACATCGCCACCGTCCGCCCGATGAAGGACGGCGTCATCGCCGACTTCACCATGACCGAGGCGATGCTCCAGCACTTCATCAAGCAGGTGCACCGCTCGCGCATGCTGCGGCCCAGCCCGCGCGTGCTGGTCTGCGTGCCCTGCGGCTCCACCCAGGTGGAGCGCCGCGCCATCAAGGAATCGGCCGAAGGCGCCGGCGCCCGTGACGTCTTCCTGATCGAGGAGCCCATGGCGGCCGCGATCGGCGCCGGCATCCCGGTGCACGAGGCCCGCGGCTCGATGGTCCTGGATATCGGCGGCGGTACCTCGGAAGTGGCCGTCATCTCGTTGAACGGCATCGTCTATTCGCAGTCGGTCCGCGTCGGCGGCGACCGCTTCGACGAAGCCATCATCAACTACGTGCGGCGCAACCACGGCACGCTGATCGGCGAGTCCACCGCCGAGCGGATCAAGCTCGAGATCGGCTGCGCCTTCCCGCAGAGCGAGGTCCGCGAGATCGAGATCTCCGGCCGCAACCTGGCCGAGGGCGTGCCGCGCATGTTCACGATCAACTCCAACGAGGTGCTGGAAGCCCTGCACGAGCCGCTGTCCGGCATCGTGGCCGCGGTGAAGGCGGCGCTGGAACAGACCCCGCCGGAGCTCTGCTCCGACGTGGCCGAGCGCGGCATCGTGCTCACCGGCGGTGGCGCCCTGCTGCGCGATCTGGATCGCCTGATCTCCGAGGAAACCGGCCTGCACGTGCAGGTGGCCGACGACCCGCTCACCTGCGTGGCGCGTGGCGGCGGCAAGGCCCTGGAGATGATCGACCAGCACGGCAGCGACTTCTTCGCGTTCGAATGATGGCCGCGCGCGCGGCGCTTTGGCCGGAGCGCGCTGATCCATGGCCCTGAATCGCGACGACACGTCGCCGCTGTTCGCGCCCGGCGTGGCGGGGACACTGCGTCTCATCGTCTACCTGGCGCTCGCCTGCGTGCTGATGGTGCTCGACCACCGTGGCGGCTGGCTGGGCAACGTCCGCTACGGCCTGTCGCTCGTGGTCGAGCCCGTCTATCGCATCGCCGGCCTGCCGTCGCAGGGATTCCAGGCGGCGACGGTGGCGTTCGCCGACCGCCAGCGCCTCACCGAGCAGAACCAGCGCCTGCGCGAGGACCTGCTCCTGGCCAACGCCAAGCTCAACCGCATGGCGTCCGTGGCCGAGCAGAACCAGCGCCTGAAGGAACTGCTGGATACCCAGCACAGCCTTTCGCTCAACGTGCAGCTCGCGCGCCTGATCGGCGTCGACCTGGGTAGCTTCCGTCACCGCATCGTGCTCAACGTGGGCGCCCGCGACAAGGTCCAGCCGGGCCAGGTCGTGATCGATGCGCGCGGCGTCATGGGCCAGATCGTCGAGGTGATGCCCACCACCTCGGTCGCCATGCTGATCACCGATCCCAACCACGCGATTCCCGTGACCGTCGAACGCACCGGCCTGCGGACCATCGCCTACGGCTCGCGCACGGGCGATTCACTCACGTTGCCCAATATCCCCGTCTCCGCCGACGTGCAGGCGGGCGACAAGCTGGTCACGTCCGGCCTGGGTGGCCGCTTCCCGCCGGGCTTTCCCGTGGGCGAGATCCGCGACGTGGCACAGACGCCCTCCGGCACCTTCCTTTCCGCGCAGGCGAAACCAGCCGCCGACCTGGATCGCAGCGAGGACGTCCTGTTGCTGCACTGGCTGCTGGTGAACTCGCCGGAGAAGATGGTCCACGAGATCATGGCGCCCGACGTGAACACGTTCCGTC
>NZ_JBPGXU010000052.1:0-27410 GCF_056755675.1 Luteibacter sp. KNZ12-1A
GATGAGTGGACCTGTGGGAGGATGAGTGGACCGGTGGGAGCCGACTTGTCGGCGATCCCGCGGCAGCGGGCCAGGACGAGGCAAACACCCGTCACCCTTTCAACAAGACGACGACCGCCCCCGTGCCACCCTGCATCGGCCGCGCCGAGGCGAACGCCACCACGTCATCCCTTCGTCGCAGCAATCGATCGGTCAGTCCCTTCAACACCGGCCCGGCCGCCTTCGAGCGCAGGCCCTTGCCGTGAATGATGCGCACGCAGCGCACCCCGTCGCGACGGCATTCGGCGAGGAACTCCGCGATCGTCAGCTGCGCCGCCGCCACGTTCATCTGGTGCAGGTCGACATCGGCCTGGATGCTGAACTGCCCGCGCTTGAGCTGCTTCAGGAGCTTCGGCGGATAGCCGTCACGCAAGTACGACAGTTCTTCGCCGACCTCGAGGTCGGCGGGGTCATAGTCGAACAGCAGGGAATCGGCGGGCACGGCCGCCTCGTCGGCATCGCGCATGTGCGGATGCGGCTCCGGCCTCGGGCGGTCGGGCACGGCTTCGACGGGCGTCATGGGGCGAACGTCGCCGATCGCCTCGCGAAAGAGACGGCTATCGTCGTCATGTACCGTCGAAGGGCGTCGCTTCATGGCTCCCATCCTAGCGGGCTTTCGTGAATCCGGCTGCCCGGTCCGGTAGACTTGGACAGTCGGGCGGCTTTCCCTGAGGTGGGGCCGCCGCACCCGTTTTTCGATCTGGATCAGCATGCAAGTTCTGGTTAGCAACGACGACGGCGTGGAGGCCCCTGGCATCCAGGTGCTGGCCGGGCGTCTGGCCGAGTTCGGTACGGTGACGGTGGTGGCGCCGGACCGCGACCGATCCGGCGCGAGCAATTCGCTCACCCTCGATGCGCCCATCCGCGTGCAGCGACTGGACAACGGCGCCTATCGCGTGGCCGGCACGCCCACCGACTGCGTTCATCTCGCGCTGTCCGGTCTGCTCGATCATGAAACGGACATCGTGGTGTCCGGCATCAACAACGTCGCCAACCTTGGCGACGACGTGATCTATTCGGGTACCGTGTCGGCCGCGATGGAAGGACGTTTCCTCGGGCTTCCCGCGATCGCCGTGTCGCTGGTGACGCAGGAAGGCTCGGGTCGCCACTTCCATGCCGCGGCGAACGCCGTGCTCATGCTGGTGCGTCGCCTGGTCGTCGACCCGCTGCCGGCGGACACGATCCTCAACGTGAACGTGCCCGACCTGCCTTGGGAGCAGATCCGCGGGTTCGAAGTCACCCGGCTCGGCAAGCGCCACCGGTCGGCGCCCGCGATCCGCACCACCGACCCGCGCGGCCGCGCGATGTGGTGGATCGGCCCGCCGGGCGAGATCGAAGACGATGGTCCCGGTACGGATTTCGATGCCGTCCGCCGCGGTTATGTCTCGGTCACGCCGATCCATACCGACCTCACGCGCTTCCAGGCGCTGGAGAAAGTCAGCAGCTGGGCACTTTCGCTGTCGTCGGCCATGGACAACGAGGAGGCGGCCTGAGGTGGTGAACCTGCATGCACTTCCGCCTTCCGCGCTGCGCGGCGAGGGGATGACTTCCCAGCGCGCACGTGATCGACTGGTGGCGAAGCTCGCCGAGGAGGGCATTCGCGACGAGCGCGTGCTCGAGGTGATCCGCCAGCTGCCGCGCCATCATTTCATCGACCAGGCGTTGCACAGCCGTGCCTACGAGAACACCGCGCTGCCGATCGGTCATGGCCAGACCATCTCGCAACCCTGGATCGTCGCGAGGATGACCGAGGCGCTGATCGAGCACGGCGTGCCCGATCGCGTGCTCGAAATCGGCACGGGTTCCGGTTACCAGGCCGCCGTGCTCGCCGGCATCGTGCCCACGGTCTACACGGTGGAGCGCATCGAGGAACTACTGCGCCAGGCACGGCGGCGTTTCCGCCAACTGGGCATCGAGAACCTGCGGTCGCGACACGACGACGGCAAGCTCGGCTGGGAATCCGAGGCACCGTTCGAAGGCATCATCCTCACGGCGGCCGGCGATCGGATTCCGTCGAAACTGCTCGACCAGTTGAAGCCGGGCGGTGTGCTGGTGGCGCCCGTGGGCAGCCCCAGCCAGCAGATGCTCGTGCGCTTGCGCAAGGACGAGCACGGCGCCGTGATCCGCGAGGACCTGGGCGCCGTGAGTTTCGTGCCGCTTCTCGGCGGCATCGGTTGATGCGTTCCCATCACAAGGAAACCCGCTGAATGCGGATGTTCGCTTCGCTCTACGAGCGCGCCATCGTCTGGGCGCGCCACCGCCATGCGGTTCGCTATCTCGCCGGACTCTCCTTCGTCGAAGCCTTCATCTTTCCCGTGATGCCGGAAATCATGCTGGCACCGATGATGCTCGCCGAGCCACGCAAGGCGTTCCGTTTCGCCAACTGGAGCCTGCTGTTCTCGTTGCTGGGCTCGCTGGTGGGGTATGCCCTCGGCCATTTCGCCTACGAGGCGCTGAAGCCGTTGCTGGAATCGCTGCATCTGCTCGCGCCGATCCAGACGGGCGTGGCCAGCCTTCAGAAAGACATGCAGGCGCATTCGCTGGGCCTGTACATCGTCCTGGCCATGGCCGCCCTGCAACCGGTGGTGCCGATGAAATTCGTCACCTGGGCCTCGGGTATCGTCGGCGTGCCGGTGTTGCCGTTCCTCATCTGCATGATGATCGGCCGTGGCAAGCGCGTCTGGCTGCTGGCCCTGCTGGTCCGCCTGTTCGGTGAACGTGCGGAACAGATGCTGCGCAAACACATCGAATGGATAGGATGGGCTGTTATCGTAGCGATCATCCTCCTGGCTGCCTGGTGGTTCCTGTTGAGATGAGTGACCGTGAAGGGAAGTCCGCGATGCTCATGATCCGTCCGCTCGCGCTGGCCGCCGTGTTGGCCGCGGGCTTCATGCTTTCCGGATGCGACGTCACTCGCAGCTCGGTCGTCGTCACGCGCAGCCCGGGCAGCACCTACGCCCCCGCGCGGGCCGCCACGCCGGCACCTCCGCCGGGCGGCAGCTACCGGGTCGCCAAGGGCGACACGTTGTACAGCATCGCCTTCCGCAACAAGGTGGATTTCCGCGACCTGGCCAGCTGGAACGGCATCGCTTCGCCCTACACGATCTGGCCAGGTCAGGACCTGCGCCTTTCCCCACCGGGACACGAGGACAAGCCGGCGCCTTCACACGCCGCCCCCGTGGTCGCCGCGCCACCACCGGCACCGGCCGGGCGTCCCGCGCCGGCGCCAGCGGGTCAGGCGGTACAGCCGCCGGCCGCGACCCAACCGCCGCCGGCCCACGTGGCCGATACCGGGGCCGCCTTGCCACCGGCGGTCCCCGCGCCCGCGACCACGACGAACACCCCTGTCGTCATCGCGGGCAAGCCCGCGGAATCGCTGGTTACCACGCCGCCACCCCCGAGCGCTCCGGTGACGCAGCCGCCCGCGCCCGTCGAAAACCCGTCGGCCTCGACACCCATCGTGACCAGCGGGGCCACGCGCAATGCGGGCGGGATCAGCTGGCGCTGGCCGGCCGACGGTGCCATGTTGAAGAAATTCTCATCCAGCGATGCCATCCCTGGCATCGAGGTCGGGGGCAAGGCGGGCGATCCGGTCCGCGCCGCCGCCGATGGCGTCGTGGTGTACAGCGGCAACGGCCTGGTCGGCTACGGCGAACTCGTCATCATCAAGCACAGCGACAGCTTCCTTTCCGCCTATGGGCATAACCGCAAGCGCCTGGTGAAGGAAGGCGAGAAGGTGAAGGCCGGGCAGAGCGTGGCGGAGATGGGTTCCACCGGGGCCACGCGTGACGAGCTGCAATTCCAGATACGCCGCGACGGCAATCCGGTCGATCCGCTGCAGTACCTGCCGCCGCGCTAGGCATCGGTATCGGGCTCCCGCGGGAGCCGCTTCAGCGGCGATGGGTGCTGGCCCGCTGCCCGCGGGATCGCCGACAGGCTCCCACACCGAGGGCCGTCACCTGGAGTGGCTCTTATGGTTTCAGCCGCCGCTCCGAGGTCAGCCGCCGCGCTTGCGCCTTGCTTCGAACGCCTGGAGGTGCACGAAGGCCACTTCCAGCATGGGTGCGTGGACACCGGCATCGCGGGCGCGCCGCAGCATGTCGCCGACGATGTGGTCGGACTCGATACGCTGGCCGGATTCCAGGTCGCGCAGCATCGATGCGGTCAGCGGCGAGCCCTCCTGCGTCAGCGTCTTCCAGGCGAACGATCGCGCGTTGTCCGGCACCGGGTGGCCTGACGCACGGGCCACGGCCAGGCACTCCTCGTACATCCGCTCGGTGAGGTGGCGGCCGTCGTCGGTGGCCACGATGTCGCCCACGCTGGCGCGGAACAGGCAGGTGGCGCCCGCGAGCGTAGCCAGGAAGGAGAACTTGGCCCAGAGGTCGCGCTGGATGTCAGTGGAATGGGTGTGGTCGACCTTCGCCGCGGCGAAGGCGGCGGCGATGGCCTCGCAACGATCGCCGTGCTGCCGGCCGTCGCGCTCGCCGAAGGTGATCGACGCGCCATTGCCCAGATGGAGGATCTCGCCTTCCGGGCCTTTCGCCGCACTGATGACGCAGAGGCCGCCGATGACCTTGTCGGGCGCGAACCGCTTGTCGAGCACCGGGTAGTGGGCCAGGCCGTTGAGGATGGGCAGGATCGCGGTCGTGTCGCCCACGGCCGGATCGATCGCCTCGATGGCCGAGTGCAGGTCGTAGGCCTTGCAGGACAGCAGGACGAGATCGAAGGCCCCTGCGCCGGTCACGCTGTCGGCGGTGACGTGGTCGACCCGTACCGTGGCGTCGCCAAAGGGGCTGCGGATCACCAGCCCCTTCTCGTCCAGCGTCCTGGCCCGTTCGGGGCGGACGAGAAAGGTGACGTCGGCGCCTGCCTGGGCCAGGCGGCCACCGAAGTAGCCGCCGGTGCCACCGGCTCCAAGAACGAGGATGCGCATGGGGATCCCTCAGGGGAGGATGAACGCCGCGACCACGCGCCGGCCTTCGCCCGCGAGCAGGCTGTAGGTCCGCGCCGCCGAACCGTTGGTCATCGCCTCGATACCGATGCCGCGGCGCAGGAAACCCGCCATCACCTCGCCCGGCGGGAAGACCTGGCGTTCGCCGGTGCCCAGCAGGACCAGCTCCGGCTCCAGGGCGACGATCTTCTCGACATCGGCCAGCGTGAGCCGGGAGGCATCGGTGGCGGTCCAGTCCTCGATGACCTCTTTCGGGGTCAGCAGGATGCTCTTGTGGAAGTCGCGGTCGACCACCGTGACCGTGTCGGCACCCACCCGGCGCACGAACAGGTACTCGCCGGGATGCTCGAACGACAGTTCCATGGGGGCTTACCGGGGCAGGGCCAGCTTCGGGTCCTGCTCGTTCCGGCGGAACAGGACGACGACGTGGCCGATTTCCTGGATCGTCTCCGATCCGGTCTGGCCGGTGAGGAAGGCGATCTGCGCCTGGCGCTCGTCCTTGTCACCCCCGGAGAGCTTCACCTTGACCAGCTCATGGATGTCGAGGGCCTGGGCCAGTTCCTTGGCGACCGCCTCGGTGGCGCCCTTGTTCCCCAGCAGGATGACGGGGCGGAGGTCGTGGGCGAGGCTGCGCAGGTAGCGGCGCTGTGTAGGGGAAAGCGACATTGCGTTCAGGTTCGATGTGCGGCTGACAGGCGTCAAAGGGTATCATGCACGACCTGCACCTTACTTATTGTTGGTCGAAAGCCCATGGCACGCAGCAAGAGCAGTTCCCGTTGGCTGCGGGAGCATTTCGACGATCCCTACGTCAAGAAGGCCCAGGCCGAGGGGCTTCGCTCCCGTGCCGTCTTCAAGCTCGAAGAGCTGATCGACCGCGATCGCCTGCTGAAGCCCGGCATGACCGTCGTCGACCTCGGCGCCGCTCCCGGCGGCTGGTCGCAGCTGGCGCGGCAGCGCATGGGCGACACGGGCACGGTCATCGCCCTGGACATCCTGCCCATGGCGGGCCTCGCCGGCGTGGACTTCATGCAGGGCGATTTCCGCGAGGAATCGGTCCTTCGCGAACTCGAAAGCAAGCTGGAAGGCCAGAAGGTCGATCTTGTCCTCTCGGACATGGCCCCCAATATGTCCGGTGTGGCACTCGCCGACCAGATCCGCGCCATGGACCTGTGCGACCTCGCCCGGCAGTTCAGCCTCGATTGGCTGAAACCCGGAGGGTCGTTCCTGGTGAAACTGTTCCAGGGGGCAGGGTTCGACGAGTACCTGAAGAACTTGCGCGCGGACTTCAGTCGCGTGACGATGCGTAAACCGAAGGCCTCCCGCGCACGTTCGCGAGAGGTCTATGCGCTGGCGACCGGCCTCAAGTCCGCGTCCCGGCAACCTGGCGAGAACCGCGCATGAATGAGATGGCGAAAAACCTGTTGCTCTGGCTGATCATCGCGGTGGTCCTGCTGACCGTGTTCCAGACGTTCAACCCGCGCGGCGGATCGTCGCAGGACATGTCCTACACGACCTTCGCCCAGCAGATCGACAACGGCAACGTGGCGAGCGGCACGATCACCTCGACCGCCCCGCCGACCATTACCGGCAAGTTGAAGGACGGCGGCTCCTACCGCACCGTGGTGCCGGTCGTGGGCCTGTCCACGAGCGACCTGGTCAAGCAGATGCGCGACAAGGGCGTCGAGCTTCGCCAGGAGCCGGCCGACAATGGCTTCTCGTTGCTCGGCCTGCTGTTCAACTGGCTGCCGATCATCATCTTCGTGGCCGTGCTGATCTGGTTCATGCGCCAGATGCAGGCGGGTTCGGGTGGCCGTGGCGCCATGAGCTTCGGCCGCTCGCGCGCCAAGCTGCAAGGCGAGGACCAGGTGAAGGTCAATTTCGGTGACGTCGCCGGTTGCGACGAAGCCAAGGAAGAAGTCAGCGAGCTGGTGGAATTCCTGCGCGATCCCGGCAAGTTCCAGAAGCTGGGCGGCAAGATCCCGCGTGGCGTGCTGATGGTCGGTCCGCCGGGTACCGGCAAGACCCTGCTCGCCAAGGCGATCGCGGGCGAGGCCAAGGTGCCGTTCTTCTCGATCTCCGGCTCCGACTTCGTCGAGATGTTCGTCGGCGTCGGTGCCAGCCGCGTCCGCGACATGTTCGAGCAGGCGAAGAAGCACGCGCCGTGCATCATCTTCATCGACGAGATCGACGCGGTCGGCCGCCATCGCGGCGCCGGCATGGGCGGCGGTCACGACGAGCGCGAGCAGACGCTCAACCAGCTGCTGGTCGAGATGGATGGATTCGAAGGCACCGAAGGCATCATCGTCATCGCCGCCACCAACCGTCCCGACGTGCTCGATCCGGCGCTGCTGCGTCCGGGCCGTTTCGACCGCCAGGTGGTCGTGGGCCTGCCGGACGTGAAGGGCCGTGAGCAGATCCTCAAGGTGCACATGCGCAAGGTGCCGACCGCGGCCGATGTCGAGGCGATGGTCATCGCGCGCGGCACGCCGGGCTTCTCCGGCGCGGATCTCGCCAACCTCGTCAACGAGGCGGCCTTGTTTGCCGCCCGCGAGAACGCGCGCGAAGTGCGCATGAGCCATCTCGATCGCGCACGCGACAAGATCCTCATGGGCTCCGAGCGCCGCTCGATGGCGATGAACGACGAAGAGAAGCGTCTCACCGCCTACCATGAAGCCGGCCACGCGATCATCGGCCGTCTCGTGCCCGAGCACGATCCGGTCTACAAGGTCACGATCATTCCACGCGGCCGCGCCCTCGGCGTGACGATGTACCTGCCGGAAGGCGACCGGTACAGCATCAACAAGGTCGCGATCGAATCGCAGCTGTGCTCGCTGTACGGCGGTCGCGTCGCCGAGGAACTCATCTTCGGCCACGACAAGGTCACCACGGGTGCTTCCAACGACATCGAGCGCGCGACGAAGATGGCGCGCAACATGGCGACCAAGTGGGGCTTGTCCGACGAACTCGGGCCGGTGACCTATGGCGAGGAAGAAGACGAGGTCTTCATCGGTCGCTCGGTCACGCAGCACAAGAGCGTGTCCAACGAGACCGCGCGCAAGATCGATGAAGTGGTGCGCACCATCCTCGACCGCGCTTATGCGCGCAGCAAGGAGCTGCTCACCACCAATATCGACAAGCTGCACGTGATGGCCGAGGCGCTGCTGCAGTACGAGACGATCGACGCTCGCCAGATCGACGACATCATGAACGATCGCGAGCCGGGCCCGCCGGCCGACTGGCAGAAGCCGGGTTCGACGCCGCCGCCTCCGCCGCCCCGTGGCGACGCCGGCTCCGCGCCGGACAAGGTCGGCAAGCCGGCCACGCAGCTGTAAAGGGAAGGGCGGCCAAGGCCGCCCTTCCTTCGTTCGGACGGCTATTTACAGCGACTGTTACGAATCCGAGAAAAAAAGATGCACAAAAGTGTTGACGGGTGCGTCCGATATCTGAATAATTCCGCTTCTCGGCACGGCGCTAACGCTTCACGGCGATAGTCACCGGGTCTAAAGTTTCAAGTGTGCGCCCGTAGCTCAGCTGGATAGAGTACCAGGCTACGAACTTGGTGGTCGGGAGTTCGAATCTCTCCGGGCGCACCATTTTTTAAGCAGCAAAGCCGTCGCCTTCGTGCAACGGTCGCGGTAGTTGAAAGTGTGGTGTGTTCATACAGATTGACGGGCTTGAGTTTGACCCGTAACATTTGAAGGCTTCACCCCGGTAAATCGGGATAGTGCTTTAAGTTTCGGGGTATAGCTCAGTCTGGTAGAGCGCCAGCTTTGGGAGCTGGATGTCGGGGGTTCGAATCCCTCTGCCCCGACCAGTTGGCGTTCTACATACAGTGCCTGCGCCTGTAGCTCAATCGGATAGAGCATCGGCCTTCTAAGCCGACGGTTGCAGGTTCGATTCCTGTCGGGCGCGCCAAATGGTGTTTTATGGTGGGCGTAGCTCAGCTGGTTAGAGTACCGGATTGTGATTCCGGATGTCGTGGGTTCGAGTCCCATCGTCCACCCCACTTACAACGTAGCTGCAAGTTTTAACGGGCCGTTAGCTCAGTTGGTAGAGCAGTTGACTCTTAATCAATTGGTCGTAAGTTCGAATCTTACACGGCCCACCAATTCAAGACGCCGGTAGCTCCCGCTACCGGCGTTTTCTTTTAGAATGGCTCGCTGCGCGAGAGTGGCGGAATTGGTAGACGCACCAGATTTAGGTTCTGACGGGGCAACCCGTGCGGGTTCGAGTCCCGCCTCTCGCACCATCCTGTTTCCCCTTGAATCAGATACTTGGGGGTTGCAGCATCGTAAGGGTTACGTCTGATGCGGCTTTCTCTGTCCCGTAACGATTAACTCCTCGTAAGCGAGGTGCCGCGCATCAAAAACCCGCCTGTGCGGCGGGTTTCGTCGAGGGTGCGCAGGTAGCGGCCAGGGCGCTACAGGACGCCCATGAGCTTCACGAAGCCGACGGCGGCAGCAAACAGGCCAGCAGTCGCGACGAAGGGATACCAGCGCGCTTCCGAGTTGATTTTCGCGGTCTCCGCCATGAGCTTGCCAATCTCGGCGCGGACTTTTGGTTATTTGTCGCCGAGTCTTCCGCGCTAGCCCCTTGTTGCCACGAACAGCCCCAGCGCGATCATGACGACGCCCGATACGCGGGACAGCAGGTGTTCTCGCCGCGCCTTGGCGTCCGATGCGAGGAAGCGGCTGGCGGCGAACACCGCGACCAGGTCGGCACTGGTGTTGAGCAGCACGCAGATCGAACCCAGCAGGATGAACTGCGGTGCGAAAGCATGTGCCGGCGAGACGAACTGCGGTATGAAAGCGATGAAGAACATGGCGGTCTTCACGTTCAGCGCTTCGACGACGATGCCGTCCCTGAAGGCTTTTTTCGCTCCGGCTCGGGCCAGGTGAGGCACGTCGGTGGCCTTCGGTCGCGTCCGGATGCGGGCCTGGGTGGAATCAGCGCGGCGCTGTCGACACGGATGAAGACACTTCGTGCGAACGCGGGGCTGACGCTCGATGGCCTTTCCAAACGCTCAGGCGTGAGCAAGGGCATGCTGGTGGAGATCGAGAAGGGGACCGCCAACCCGAGCATCGGCACGCTGTGCAAGGTCGCCGCGGCTTTCGGCGTGTCGGTCGCCGACATCGTCAGCGTCGCCCAGGCGTCACCCGTCCGCCGTGTCGCCAGCGGCGATATTCCCACTCTGTGGACGGGAAGCGAGGGGGGTAGCGCGCGGTTGCTTGCCGGTACCTCGGGCCCCGACATGATCGAACTCTGGCGCTGGGTCATGCGCCCCGGCGAATCCTACGAGTCGCAGGGACACCCCACGGGAACGATGGAGTTGTTCCATGTGGAGAAGGGCGAACTTCACCTCGTCGTGGGTGACACGACGATCATGCTGCCGAAAGGCGACTCCGCGATCGCCCGCACCGACGTGCCGCACCGTTATGCGAACGAGGGAAGGACCGAACTCGTTTTCACGATGACGGTCGCGGAACTGCATCGACGCTAGCCGCCGACACACGCGACGACGATCAGAATGCCAGTTTGATGAGGCACGCGATGAGCGCCGTGACGCCGCCAAGGACGCCGATGGCGAGGGTCCCCAGGGCGATCATCGGGTAGTAGCGGCTTTCGGCCTGGATCCTCGCCGTTTCCGCGCTGAGCTTACTCGTCTCCGCGGACAGCTTGCCTGCCTCGTGCACGAGCTTGATCAGGGTCGCGTCGATCAGGCGGTAGTCGGTATCGTTCACGCGTGTCCTTGCCGCGAGTGTCCATGGAAAGACATTGTACACGCGCGATTCGAGGGGGATTTTCCGGCCAGGCCCGTTCGCGCGCGACTGCTCTATAGCGCGATCACGCCCCGACGCGCCGCGCGACGACCGTTCCCAGGACCGCCAGCACGACCGTGATAGCGAAATTCGCGGCGAACGCCGCGGTGTGCGAAACATCGAGCAAGGCGCCGAACAACGAGCCGCCGATCGCCAGCGTGGTCGCCACCATCAGTGATTCGCATAGTTGCAACGCGGAACTGTTCGCACCTTGTTCGTGCTCGGCGGACATCGACAAGGCGAGCACGGCGACGGTGCCGTAGAGCATGCCCATGCCGAAGCCCGTCAGCAGCCAACCCGCGACGGAAGCGATGACCGGCATCCAGGCGAACGTGCTGAGCGACGCGACGATCACGCCGGTCACCATCAGGACGGTGCCGCGATTCAGCAGCGCCTGTCGCGAGATCTTCGCGTAATGACCCTGGTACCACGAACCCGAGAACCAGCCGATCGCGCCCACGCTGATGGCAATGCCCGCCCACATCGGCGACAGCCCGTGTTCGCTCGAAAAGGCCAGCGGCAGGAAGGCCTCGGTGCCGAAGAACGCGGAGGCGGCGACGCCACGCAGGGCGACCACGGCGGGCAGGCCGCGCGCCCCTCGCAAGGTGCCCGGCGGAAGCAGGCGTCGTCCGCAGAAGTACAGCAACGCGATGGCTGGCGCGAACGACGCGGCGGCGAGCCAGCCCTGTTCCTGCCCGGCGACGAACAGCAGGCAGACGCCGAGGGAGGCGCCGACCGCGTTCATCATCCGCCCGGGTGTTTCGCCGACGATGCCCGAGGGCTTGCCCAGGGAACGCAGCGCGCCCCGCAACCCCGCCGCGGCGGGAATCGCCAGCAGCGGCACGCCGAGGAAGACCCAGCGCCAGCCGACATGCTCGACGATGGCGCCGCTCACGGCGGGACCGATCAGCGCCGGCACGACCCAGCCGGCCGAGAATGAGGCGAATACCTTCGGTCTCAGCGATTCCGGATACAGTCGGCCCACGATCACGTAAAGGGCGGGCGAGAGACAGCCGGCGCCGAGGCCCTGGATCAGGCGACCGACCAGCAAGGTGGGCATGTCGTGGGCGAAACCGGCGATGAGCAGGCCCACGACGAAGCCCGCCAGGCCGGTCCACATGGCCGGGGCGGGGCCCCGGCGGTCGCTCCAGCGCCCGGACAAGGTCATGCCGATGACGCTGGTGGCCAGGACACCGCCGAAGGCGAGGGCGTACGCCTTCAATCCGTCGAGGTAGCGCGCCGCCGTGGGCATGGCCGTGGTGACCGCCAGGGCCTCGAAGGCGATCAGGGATATGAGGGCGACCATGCCGATGGTGGCCGCCCGGTAGGGAGGGGCGAGGATGCCGGGCGTGTGGGGTGGCGCTCCGGTGGCGCTCAAGATGTCTGGATCCGACGTACCCACGTTCATTCTGCTTCCTTGGGGAAAGGGGAGTTTCGCACGCTTGCGTGCCTGGCCCGGGAGGCGCAGCATGAGACCTCAACGTTTGTTGAGGTCAAGCGATGCGCGAACTGAGCGTGGGCGAGGCGGCGAAACGGTCCGGCCTGGCCGTGTCGGCGCTGCATTTTTACGAGCGCAAGGGCCTGATCCGCAGCCTGCGGACGGCCGGCAACCAGCGCCGCTATGGGGCCGATGTGCTCCGTCGACTCGCGGTGATCCGGGTCGCCCAGCGGGTCGGCGTGCCCTTGGAGGCCGTTCGCCGGGCTTTTTCCAGCCTGCCGGACGAGAGGACGCCTACGCGCGAGGAGTGGGCCAGGATGTCCGCCGCCTGGCGGGACGAACTGGAGGAACGGATCACCCTGCTGGTCAACCTGAAGGATCGCCTGACGGATTGCATCGGCTGTGGCTGCCTGTCCCTGACAGCCTGCGCCCTGGCCAATCCGGGCGATGCGCTGGCCGTGGAGGGGGGCGGCCCCAGGCGCTGGGAGCCGGGTTGACGACGGTTGCGGCGGCAGGAGGCCAAAACGTAGAATGGGCAGTCATTTGCGGGGTTTTTCGCCGCCGGGGGGAAGGTCGCGGCGGCCGGCCCCGGATTCGCGGTGAATTCCTTTGTTTCGGTTACGGCGACGGATGTTCGCCATCGCGCCACGTCCGTGGTGGTTTCAGGAGAGGTCATGCAGGTTTCGGTTGAGAATGTCGGCAAGCTCGGGCGCAAGCTCACGGTGAAGTTCCCGGCGGAGCGTCTCGAGTCGCAGGTCAGCGAGCGCATCGCGGAAATGGGCCGTACGGTGCGGCTGAAGGGCTTCCGTCCTGGCAAGGTGCCGGCCAACGTGATCAAGCAGCGCTTCGGCGCGCAGGTCCGTGGCGAAGCCCTGTCCGAGCTCATCGGCAGCACGCTCCGCGATGCCGTCACGCAGGAAAAGCTGCAGCCGATCGCCAACCCGTCCGTCGACACCACGGGCAATGCCGAAAACGGCGAGATCGCCTACACGGCCACCTTCGAGGTGATGCCCGAATTCCCGGCCGTCGACGTCTCCGCCCTGGAGATCTCCCGTCCGAAGGCCGAGGTCAAGGACGCCGACATCGACAAGATGATCGAGACCCTGCGCACGCAGCGCCGCAGCTTCGACGAAGTGTCGCGCGCGTCGAAGGAGGGCGATTTCGTCATGTTCGAATACGCCGCCGAAGCGGGCGAATACCGCTTCCCGGCCGAAGGCCTGGAGCGCGCGGGCAGCGTGCTGGGCTCGGGCACCCTGTTCAAGGCGTTGGACGAGGCCCTGACCGGCCGTGGCGCCGGCGAGGACCTGGTCCAGGACGTGGCCTTCCCCGAAGACTTCCGCAACCCGGACCTGGCCGGCAAGACCGCCAAGGTCACCTTCAAGATCGTGAAGGTGCAGGAGCCGAACCTGCCGGCCGTCGACGCCGATTTCGTGAAGATGTTCGGCGTGGCCGATGGCGACATCGAGACCTTCCGCAAGGAAGTCCGCGCCAACCTCGAGCGCGAGCTGAAGGCCACCCTGATGGCCCGCCTGAAATCGGAAGTGGCGGAAAAGCTGGCCAACGCCTACCCGGACCTCGACGTGCCGGAGCTCATGGCCGACGCCGAGGCCCGCAGCCTCGCCGCCGGCAACCTGCCGCGTGGCCAGGAGCCGGGCCCGGAGATGATCGCCGAGGCGGCGCCGTTCGCCCGCAAGCGCGTCATCGCCGCTCTCCTGATGGGTGAGATCGCCCGCAAGAACGAGCTCCGCCTCGACCGCAAGCGCATGAGCGAGATGCTCACGGCGATCGCCTCGACCTATGAGGAACCGGAAAAGGTCATTGAACTGTATAACGGTGACCCCCAACTGATGTCGGGACTGCAGAACCGAGTGATGGAAGACCAGGTGGCCGAGTGGGTGGCGGACAATGCCAAGACCACCGACCAGGAACTGAGCTTCGACGAGGTGATGCGACCGATCGGCGCGTAAGCTCCATTCAGAGCACGCCGATCCACTGGCAACAACCGGGCCCCACACGAAGGAGAGACCCCATGTCCATGGCTCCGATCCAGAATCTCAACCTGGTGCCCATCGTCGTCGAGCAGACTTCGCGTGGCGAGCGTTCGTACGATATCTACTCGCGTCTCCTCAAGGAGCGCGTGATCTTTGCTGTCGGCCCGGTCGACGACTACATGGCCAATGTGATCGTCGCCCAGCTGCTGTTCCTCGAATCGGAGAACCCGGACAAGGACATCAGCCTGTACATCAACAGCCCGGGCGGCTCGGTCACCGCGGGCATGGCGATCTACGACACGATGCAGTTCGTGAAGCCGGACGTCAGCACGATGTGCATCGGCCAGGCCGCCTCCATGGGCGCCTTGCTGCTGGCCGCCGGCGCGGCCGGCAAGCGTTACTCGCTGCCGCATTCGCGCATCATGATCCACCAGCCCTGGGCTGGCGGCATCTCCGGCCAGGCCACGGACATCGAGATCCACGCCCGTGAGATCCTGACCATGCGCGAGCGGCTCAACGCGATCCTCGCCAACCACAGTGGCAAGACGGTGGAAGAGATCGCCCGTGACACCGAGCGCGACCGCTTCATGAGCGGCGCGGAAGCCCAGGCCTATGGCCTGATCGACTCGGTTCTCGACAAGCGTACGGTCGACACCGTCCGTTCAGCTTGATTGAACTTTTTCGCTTGTGAAAACCGGCACTTCGCCCCTGAGTTCAGGGGCGGAGGGCTGTGCTATTCTCAAAGCGCACCTGGATTCTCAGTAGGGCCCATAGCATGAGCGACGAGCGGCAAAGCCGTTCCAACGACGGCGGCAAGATCCTTTATTGCTCTTTCTGCGGCAAGAGCCAGCATGAAGTGCGCAAGCTGATCGCTGGCCCAAGCGTGTTCATCTGCGACGAATGCGTTGAGCTGTGCAACGACATCATTCGCGAGGAACTGGAAGAGAAGGCGGCCTCCGGTCGCACGCACCTTCCGAAGCCGCGCGAGATCATGGAAGCGCTCGACCAATACGTGGTGGGACAGACGCGCGCCAAGAAAGCGCTCTCCGTCGCGGTCTACAACCACTACAAGCGCATGGAGTCGCGGCAGAAGAACGACGACATCGAGTTGGGCAAGTCCAACATCCTCCTGATCGGTCCGACCGGTTCGGGCAAGACGCTGCTGGCCGAAACGCTGGCGCGCCTGCTCAACGTGCCGTTCACGATCGCCGACGCGACCACGCTTACCGAAGCCGGTTACGTGGGCGAGGATGTCGAGAACATCATCCAGAAGCTCCTGCAGAAGTGCGACTACGACGTCGAGAAGGCGCAGAGCGGCATCGTCTACATCGATGAGATCGACAAGATTTCGCGTAAGAGCGAAAACCCGTCGATCACCCGCGACGTTTCCGGCGAAGGCGTGCAGCAGGCCCTGCTCAAGCTCATCGAGGGCACGCTCGCCTCGGTGCCGCCGCAGGGCGGGCGCAAGCATCCCCAGCAGGAGTTCCTACAGGTCGACACGCGCAACATCCTCTTCATCTGCGGCGGCGCGTTCGCCGGGCTGGAGAAGGTGATCCAGCAGCGTTCCGAGACCACCGGCATCGGTTTCGGCGCCGAGGTGCGCTCGAAGGAGCGCACGGAGAACGTCGGCAAGATGCTCTCGGAAGTCGAGCCGGCGGATCTGGTCCGCTTCGGCCTGATTCCCGAGTTCGTGGGTCGCCTGCCCGTGGTCGCCACGCTCGACGAACTCGACGAGGCGGCCCTGGTACAGATCCTCACCGAGCCGAAGAACGCGGTCACCAAACAGTTCCGCAAGCTGTTCGATATGGAAGGCGCCGAGCTGGAATTCCGTCCGGAGGCCTTGTCCGCCATCGCCCGTCGCGCGCTCAAGCGCAAGACCGGCGCGCGCGGACTGCGAACCATTCTCGAACAGGTATTGCTCGACACGATGTTCGAACTCCCTTCGCTGGAACATGTCAGCAAGGTCGTGGTCGACGACGCCGTGATCGACGGCCAGGCCGAGCCCTACCTGATCTACCGCGGCAACCTGCAACAGCAGCGGATCGCGGGCGAGGGCGGCGACGCGGCCTGATTCGTCAGGCGGAGCGAGTAACGGCGGCCCCGGCGTTTCACGACGCCGGGGCCGTTTTTGTTTGCATGCCCGGCTCTTGATCGGTCCTTCGCGAACCACCACTTGACGTCTATGGCGGCTCCGGCGCAGTGTCGGGGCGAGGCCCAAATCTTCCGAGGGAAACCCCAAGCACATGGCGAAGAATCGCAGCCAAACCACGAGCGGATCCGAGCTGGACCTGTTGCCGGTCCTGCCCCTGCGTGACGTCGTCGTCTACCCGCACATGGTCATCCCGCTCTTCGTCGGGCGCGACAAATCCATGCGTGCGCTGGAAAGGGCGATGGAAGGCGAGCGGCAGATTCTGCTCGTCGCGCAGAAGAGCCCGGACATCGACGATCCCTCCATCGGCGACCTGCACCAGGTGGGTACGCTCGCCGGTGTCCTGCAACTGCTGAAACTGCCCGATGGCACCGTGAAGGTGCTGGTCGAAGGACAGTCGCGCGTGCAGATCGACGCCTTCGAGGACGAGGCCGGCATGATGAGCGGCCGCGCCCGCGTCATCGAACCGATCTACACCAGCAACGAGCGCGAGCTGGACGTGGTCTCGCGCTCGCTCGTTTCCCTGTTCGAACAACTGGTGAAGCAGAGCCGCAAGCTCCCGCCGGAGATCCTCGCCACGCTGTCGGGCATCGACGATCCCTCGCGCCTCGCCGATTCGATCGCCGCGCACCTCTCCGTGCGCATGGGCGACAAGCAGAAGGTGCTCGAGACGGCCGATGTCGGCCAGCGTCTTGAATTGCTCATCGGCCTGGTCGATGGCGAGATGGACCTGCAGCAGGTCGAAAAACGCATCCGCGGCCGCGTGAAGTCGCAGATGGAGAAGAGCCAGCGCGAGTACTACCTCAACGAGCAGATGAAGGCCATCCAGAAGGAACTGGGTGACGGTGAGGAAGGCGCGAACGAGATCGAAGAGCTGCAGAAGAAGATCGACGCGGCCGGCATGCCGAAGGCGGTGCTCGCCAAGGCGCGCCAGGAATTCAACAAGCTCAAGCAGATGTCCCCGATGTCGGCCGAGGCCACCGTCGTGCGCAACTACCTCGACTGGGTGGTGGGCGTGCCCTGGAAGAAGCGCAGCAAGGTTCGCAAGGATCTCGCGCTGGCCCAGGAAACGCTCGATGCCGACCACTTCGGCCTCGAGAAGGTGAAGGAGCGCATCCTCGAATACCTCGCCGTCCAGCAGCGGGTGAACACGATGAAGGGCCCGATCCTGTGCCTCGTCGGCCCGCCCGGCGTGGGCAAGACCTCGCTGGGACAGTCGATCGCCAAGGCGACCAACCGCAAGTTCGTCCGCATGAGCCTGGGTGGGGTGCGCGACGAGGCCGAGATCCGTGGCCATCGCCGCACCTACATCGGATCGATGCCTGGCCGGATCGTGCAGAACCTCAACAAGATCGGCACGAAGAATCCGCTGTTCGTCCTCGACGAGATCGACAAGATGTCGATGGATTTCCGCGGCGATCCTTCGTCGGCCCTGCTCGAGGTGCTCGATCCGGAGCAGAACAACGCGTTCAACGATCATTACCTGGAAGTCGACCTCGACCTCTCCGAGGTGATGTGGATCGCCACGGCCAACTCGTTGAACATCCCCGGGCCGTTGCTCGACCGCATGGAGGTGATCCGCATCCCGGGTTACACCGAGGACGAGAAGCTCAACATCGCGCAGAAGTACCTGCTGCCGAAACAGCTCAAGGCCAACGGCCTGCGCGCCGAGGAACTGGCGATAGGCGAGGACGCGCTGCGGGACATCGTGCGCTACTACACGCGCGAGTCCGGCGTGCGCAACCTCGAGCGCGAGATCTCGAAGATCTGCCGCAAGGTGGTCAAGGAGATCGCGCTGGGTACCGTGCCGGCCAAGGCGAAGGCCAAGCCCAGGAAGGCGCCCGCGAAGGCCGCCAAGGGCAAGGCGCTGGCACCGGCCCAGGTCCGGGTCGATGGCGAGAACCTCGATCACTACCTCGGCGTGCGCCGCTTCGACTTCGGCCGGGCGGAGCAGCAGAACGAGGTGGGCCTGGTCACTGGCCTTGCCTGGACCCAGGTGGGTGGCGACTTGCTCAGCATCGAAGCCTCGGTCGTGCCGGGCAAGGGCAGGCTGGTCCACACCGGACAGCTCGGCGACGTGATGAAGGAATCGATCCAGGCGGCGTTGAGTGTCGTCCGGGCGCGCGTCGCGGCGCTCGGCATCGAGCCGGACTTCCACGAGAAGCTCGACATCCACATCCATGTGCCCGAAGGCGCCACGCCCAAGGACGGTCCGAGCGCGGGTATCGCGATGTGCACGGCGCTGGTCTCGGCGCTGACCAAGGTGCCCGTGCGCTCGGAGGTGGCCATGACCGGTGAGATCACCTTGCGTGGCCGCGTGCTGCCCATCGGCGGCCTCAAGGAGAAGTTGCTCGCGGCCCACCGTGGCGGCATCACCACGGTGATCATCCCCGAGGAAAACAAGAAGGATCTCGTCGACCTCCCGGAGAACATCACGGGGTCGCTCGACATCCACGCGGTGAAGTGGATCGATGAGGTGCTCGATCTCGCCCTGGAACGTCCGCTGAGCCCGAAGAAGACGGGAGAGGGTGGCGAAGACGTCGAGGTGCCGAGCCAGCCGGGCAAGCGTGGCAAGGGCAAGGCATCGCCGTCGCTCACGCACTGATATGTTTCATCGTTCCCCGTGACGAACAAGGGCACACATAAGTGTGCCCTTTTCGTTTTCGTCGTCCTGTCATGGCGCCTCCGCGATAATCGTTTTTCCCATCGCGCGCAAGCCTCCAAAGACCATGCATATGTGCTGAAAGCCTTGGTATACCTTGTCTTGCGATGGTGGGAGGGCGCTGGTATAAAGACGACACCGCAATCGCCCGCGCCGCAAGGGCGCCATGGATAGCGGGGTCGGAGAACGATGCCTCTGGGTTTCGATTCGACGATCTGCCGTCTTCTCGTACAGGATCGCTGTCCAGCGATTCGAATTACCTTTGAAGGGAGTTACGTAATGAACAAATCCGAACTGATCAATGCCATTGCCGAAAAGAGCGAGCTGTCCAAGACCGACGCCGGCAAGGCTCTCGAGGCGTTCATCGATGCGGTGAAGGACAGCCTCAAGAAGGGTGACGACGTCGCCCTCGTCGGCTTCGGCACCTTCAAGCTGCGCAGCCGCGCCGCCCGTACCGGCCGCAACCCGCGCACCAATGCGGAAATCAAGATCCCGGCGTCCAAGGCTCCGGCCTTCACCGCTGGCAAGGCGCTGAAGGATCACGTAAACTAATCGGTTCTTACCGTAGGGGGTGCTTAGCTCAGCGGTAGAGCGTCGCCTTTACACGGCGCTGGTCGGGGGTTCGATCCCCTCAGCACCCACCAAACGTAAGTGGAGTGGTAGTTCAGTCGGTTAGAATGCTGGCCTGTCACGCCGGAGGTCGCGGGTTCGAGTCCCGTCCACTCCGCCATTGGTCCGCAAAGGCGCCCGCGTGGCGCCTTTGCTTTATCTACCGCCGGTAAGGGTTATCGGCGTCACCTTCGCGAGTCGCATCATGCTGCAAGCCCTGCGTAACAAGATCCATGGCTGGCCCGCCGCCATCGTGCTCGGTATCTGTGTTTTCGCCGTCGCGTTCTTCGGTATCGAGTCGTACTTCGTGTCGCGCGTCGACACCTATGTCGCGAAGATCGGCGATCACGAGATCTCCCAGCAGGACTGGCAACAGCGGCTCAACGAGCTTCGCCAGCAGGCCGCGCAGGATCCGCGCTCGCCGTTCACGGCCGCCGACCTCGAAAAGCCCGAGCTGAAACAGCGCGTACTGGACGGCATGATCAGCCAGGCGCTGTTGCAGCAGGCCAACACCGACCTCGGCCTCGTGGTGTCCGATGCGAGCGTGCGTTCCGCGATCGGCAGCGATCCCGGGTTCCAGGTCAATGGCCAGTTCAGCCCGGAAGCGTATCGCGCGATCCTTTCGATGCAGGGCATGAGCCCCGGCATGTACGAGGCCAAGGTACGCGCCTCGCTCGCCACGCAGATCATTCCCGAGGCGATCGCGAACACCACGCTGGTCAGCGACGCCGATGTCGACGCGTTCTTCCGCCTGCGTTTGCAACAGCGCGACCTGCGCTTCGTCGAGCTTCCGCGTCCGTCGCTCACCGACGCCGGCGTCGCCGATGCCGACATCGACGCGTTCTACAAGGCGCATATCGCCGACTACACCACGCCGGAACAGGTTTCCGTGCAGTACCTCGAAGTGAAGCAGTCCGAACTCAAGGTGGGCGACCCCACCGACGAGCAGCTGCACGCGTTCTACGACAAGTTCAAGCAGCGCTACGCGCAGCCGGAACAGCGCGAGGCGTCGCACATCCTGGTCAACGTGCCGAAGAACGCCACGCCGGAGCAGCAGAAGGCCGCGCTCGATAAGGCGAAGAAGATCGCCGCGGAGGCCACGCCGGAGAACTTCGCCAAGCTCGCCGCCGAGAACTCGGACGACCTTGGCTCCAAGCGCAGCGGTGGCGACCTCGGCTGGTTGGAGAAAGGCGTGGCGAACGCCGCCTTCGACGCCGCGCTGTTCGGCATGAAGAAGGGCGATATCACGAAGGAGCCCGTGCTCTCGCCGGAAGAGGGCTACCACATCATCTGGTTGCGCGACGCGCGCGAAGGCGATGCCAAGCCGTTCGCCGAGGTGCGTGCGCAGTTGGCCGCGGACTGGGCCAAGAGCGAAGGCGAGCGCCTCTACAACGAGCGTGCGGGGCAGCTTGCCGATCTCGCCGACCGCAATCCCGGTTCGCTCGAACCGGCGGCGAAGGAACTCGGCCTCGAGATCAAGACATCCCCGCTGTTCGGTCGCGACGGCGGCCCCGGTATTCCGTCGGATCCGAAATTCGTCGCCGCGGCCTTCGCCGACGACGTGCTGGCCCAGGGCAACAATTCGTCGCTGGTCCAGGTCGACAAGGGCGACGCGCTGGTGATGCACCTGGCCAAGCACAATGCCGCCGCGCCGAAGCCGTTGGCCGAGGTCGCCGATGCCGTGCGCCAGCGCATCCTCGACGAGCGTGTCGACGCGTTGGCGAAGAAGCAGGCCGACGATCTCATCGCGCAGCTGGCCAAGGGCGGCGACATCGCCACCCTGGTGAAGGCTCCGGTGCGCACGCTCGCCGGGCTGGAGCGCAGCAAGCTCGCCAGTATCAACGATGTGCCGCCGGCGATCCTGCAAGACGCCTTCACGCTTCCTCATCCGGCCAACGGCAAGCCCGCGTGGACCACCGTGCGGACCGGCAACGGCGCCTATGCGCTGGTGGCGGTCGACAAGGTCACCGACGGCGATCCGTCCAAGGTCGAGAAGGCCCAGCGCGACGCCCTCCGCGGCCAGATGATGGACGCCATGGCCCAGGCCGCCACGCTGGAATACATCCAGGCGTTGAAGGCCCGCGGCGAGATCAAGATCGCCCAGGACCGCATGTAGGCACCGCGGGTTCCGGCACATCGAGAAGCCCCTCTCCGGAGGGGCTTTTTTTGTGCGCCGACAGGATCGGCTCCCACCCAGGTCCGTTCTCCATGCGGAAGCGCATGGAAGCGGACCCGATTACAATGCGCGTCTCACTGCGTCAAAAGGACATTCCGTGATCATCCAGCCCAAGGTCCGTGGCTTCATCTGCACCACCGCTCATCCGGTCGGTTGCGCGAAGAACGTCGAAGAACAGATCGCCATCACCAAGGCCAGCGGCACGTTCGCTCATGGTCCGAAAAACGTGCTGGTGATCGGCGCTTCCACCGGCTACGGCCTGGCCTCGCGCATCACCGCCGCCTTCGGCCACGGTGCCGCCACGCTGGGCGTGTTCTTCGAGAAGCCGTCCAGCGAAGCGAAGACGGGTACGGCTGGCTGGTACAACTCCGCTGCGTTCGACAAGCTTGCGCGTGAAGCAGGCTTGTTCAGCCGTTCGATCAACGGCGATGCCTTCGCGGACGAAACACGCGCGAAGGCCATCGAGATCATCAGGAACGAGATGGGCGGCAAGGTCGATCTCGTCGTCTATTCGCTGGCCTCGCCCGTGCGCAAGCTGCCCAAGACCGGCGAAGTGGTGCGTTCGGCGTTGAAGACCATTGGCGAGACGTTTACCGCGTCGTCGGTGGACACCAACAAGGATGCGGTCATCCAGGCGTCCGTCGAACCTGCCACGGAGCAGGAGATCAAGGACACCGTCACCGTCATGGGTGGCGAAGACTGGGCGCTGTGGATGGAAGCGTTGAGCGATGCCGGAGTGCTTGCCGAAAATGCCACCACCGTCGCCTACAGCTATGTCGGCACCGAGATCACCTGGCCCATCTACTGGCACGGCACGCTCGGCCAGGCAAAGCAGCATCTCGACCGTACGGCGAAGGAACTGCGCGAGCGTCACGCGGCGAAGGGCCTGCGCGCCTATGTCGGCGTGATGAAGTCGGTGGTGACCCAGGCCAGTTCCGCGATTCCGGTGATCCCGCTATATGTCTCCATGGTCTTCAAGATCATGAAGGCGAAGGGTATCCACGAAGGTACGATCGAGCAGATCAACCGCCTGTTCCACGACCGGTTGTACCGCCTGGACGGAAAGGCCGCGGAGACCGATGCCGAGGGCCGCCTGCGTCTTGACGATTGGGAGTTGCGTGAAGACGTGCAGAGCGAGTGCAAGGCGCTATGGCCCACCGTCACCACGGAAAACCTGTGGCAGGTCACCGACTATGCCGGTTACAAGCACGATTTCATCAAGCTGTTCGGCTTCGAGGCGAAGGGTGTCGATTACGACGCGGACGTAAGCCCCGACGTGCAGTGGGACGTCGTGCAGCTCTGATGGAACGGGGATGAGCCGATCGCCGTCGCGCCTCAGCGCGACGCGGTCAGCTTCAATACCTGTCCGGGCTTCACCGCCTGGGTCTGCAGGTCGTTCCACTTCATCAACTGTTCGACGCTCACCTGGTGCCGGCGCGCGATCGTCCACAGCGATTCGCCGTTGTCGACCTTGTGGATGACGACGCGCGGCTCGTCCATCTTGACGGGCTTCGAGGGCTTGGCCACCTTGGCCACCGCCCGCGCGTTCTTCGCGGCGGTACCGGCCTTCGCCTTGCCCTTCGTGGATTTCGCGGGAGCATCCACGCCCGCATCGTCGGCCGCGGGCCCGGCGACATCGGCGACCGGATCGACCGGCCCGAGCTTGTACTGGTCCGCCGCCGACTTCGGCAACAGGAGGCTGGAACCGATCGTGCCCTTGCTCGTCCGGTAGGCCGGATTGAAATCGCGCAGGTCGTTCATCGACAGCCCGGATTGCTTCGCCGCCTGGGCCAGCGACTGCGGGCCCGATACCTTCACCACCTGCAGCGCGTCTTCGCGATCCTGGCGTGGCAGGCTCACGTTGAAGCGCGCGGGATCGCGCACGATGCAGGCCATCGCCATGAGCTTCGCCAGGTGTTCCCTGGTGCCCGCTTTCATCGGTACGTCCGGCAGGCCGTCGTCATCCGACGGGCCGCCATGCTTGTCGAGCGTCTTCTTCAAGCCGAATTCGCCGGCGTTGTAGGCGACATCGACCAGGCGCCAGTCGCCGAGGTCGTCGTAATAGCGGCGCATCATGTTCATCACCGATTCGGTCGACTTGGTGATGTCCAGGCGTTCGTCGTAGTTCTTCTCCACGCGCAGGCCGAGGGCGCGCGCGGTCTGCGGCATGATCTGCCACATGCCCGCGGGACGGTTCCTCTGTCCCGGCACGTGACGGTACTGGCTCTCCACCCAGGGCAGCAAGGCGAATTCGCCCGCCACGCCGTGCTTCATCGCCGACTTGTGTGCATAGACGATCAGCGGCAGTACTTCGTTCACCTGCTGCTCGAAACGGTTCGGCTGCTTCGTATAAGTGCGGGCCCAGGCCATCACCTGCGGATCGGCTTCGCATCCGGGCATGGCGAAGCTGTCGCGCATGTCGGACCAGAAGTCGGCCGGTGGAGCGGGGCGCAGCAGCTTCGGCTCCACGGCCACGTCCTGCACGGGAGCGACCGGTGCCGCCGTGACGGTGGGCGACGGAGGCGTGGGGTGCGTCATGCCGCCCGCGCAAGCCGTGAGCAGGAAAGGAAGGAGGGTAGGCAGCAGGCGCCGGTTCAATACGTTCATGCGCTGAAGGTGTCCTTGGCCCGGCGCAGCGCGGCGAAGCGCTGCGTCCGCGTGGCATGGTCCTGGCCCTGGACATGGAGCCAGCGGGCGATGGCCTCGCTGTCCACGCGCAGGAACGGATTGGTGGCGAACTCGTCGGCAAGGCGGGTCGGCACGCTCGGCCGGCCCTCCTGGCGAAGGCGCGCCACCTCGTCACGACGGTGGCGCAGGGCACCGTTGTCCGGGTCGACGCTGAGCGCGAAGCGGATGTTCGATGCGGTGTATTCGTGCGCACAGCAGACCAGGGTCTCGGGCGGGAGGTCGGCGAAACGGTCCAGGGAGGCGAGCATCTGCTCCGGCGTGCCTTCGAAGAGGCGGCCGCAGCCGACGCTGAACAAGGTATCGCCGCAGAACAGGAAGCCCTCGCCGTAATAGGCGATGTGCGAGGTGGTATGCCCGGGCACGGCGATCACCTTGAAGCTGGCCTTGGGCGCATCCAGTGTGAAGGTGTCGCCATCCTCGACGATCTGGTTCTTCGGCTGGATGCGCGGATCGGCCGGGGCGTACACCTCCACGTCGTGGTGGCGGACCAGGTCCGACACGCCGCCGATGTGATCGTTGTGATGATGCGTCAGCAGGACGGCCGTCAGCCGCCAGCCTCGCTCTTTCAGCGCGGCTTCGACGGGGGCGGCTTCACCGGGATCCACGACGAAGGCGTTGCCTTCGTCGTCGGCGACCAGCCAGATGTAGTTGTCGCTCAAGGCCGCGACGGGAACCCAATGCATCGGGCGAACTCCGTTACGTCGATAGGGCGCGAACACCCAAGGAATGGCCGCCGGGGAGACATCCTTACCGGGCGGGGCGGCCGGACTATATCAGCCGGGTATATCCCGCTCGTTAGCAAGTCGTTAACCGGTGCGGCACCCGTTCAACCCCACTACACTCGTCCCGCATGCCTCATTTCGCTTCCGACATCTACGCGACCCCCCAGATCGGCAAGCTCCTGGCCGACGAAGCGCGTGCCCTCGCCCCGATGCTGGCCCGCTGCACGGGCGACCACGGCCTGCACCTGACCACGTCCGCGCCGGCCGAGCCCCCCGCCATACCGCTCCTGGGCCACTGGGCGACCGTCCGCGTCGCCGGGGCGGTGCTGGGCGGCGATATCCATGCCAGCGGCCTGGAAGCCCTGCCGTTCGCCGACGAGGCCTTCGGCGTGGTGCTGTTGCGCCACGCACTCGAAACGACGGCCCGGCAGGACAATCTGCTGGACGAGGCCATACGCGTGCTGGCACCCGGCGGCATGCTCGCTATCACGGGTATCCATCCGGTCGGCCTGTGGTCGCCCTGGGTCGCCCGGCAGAGCCGCGGCACGCGGCCCCGGCTGACCTGGCCGTGGTGGTGGAGCCAACGCCTCGTCCGTGACGAATTCGAACTGTCCATGCCGCGCCGCGTCGGTAGCGCGTGGCCCCGGACGGGCGGTGCGCCGGTCGGCGAGTCCATCGTCGGTGGCGGCTATTTCCTGTTGGCGCGCAAAAAACGTCCGGCGGCTGTACCCTTGCGCCCCCGTGCGGCCGCCGTGCCCGCACCCATGCCTGGCACGCTCGCCTCCGGCGCGCGTCGCAATGCCCGTGAATCGATTACCTGAAGTCCTCCATGACCGATACCGACACCGTTGAAGCCTTTACCGATGGCGCCTGCCTGGGCAACCCAGGGCCTGGCGGCTGGGCCGCGCTGTTGCGCGCCAGGGGCGTGGAAAAGATGATTTCCGGCGGTGAAGCCGAGACCACGAACAACCGCATGGAGATGATGGCCGCGATCTCCGCGCTGGAGGCGCTCACACGGCGTTGCAACGTGCACCTCATGACCGATTCCAAGTACGTCATGCAGGGCGTGCAGGAGTGGGTGCCGAAGTGGCGGCGCAACGGCTGGAAAACCGCCGACAAGAAACCGGTGAAGAACCAGGACCTGTGGATACGCCTGGACGAGGCCGCCGCGGCGCACACCGTCACCTGGGAGTGGGTGAAGGGTCACAACGGCCATGTGGAAAACGAGCGCGTCGACGTCGCCGCGCGCGACCAGGCGATCATCTACAAGGCGAAGGGGAAGGTGGCATGAGGCAGATCGTCCTCGATACGGAAACCACCGGCCTCGAAGCGCATCTCGGCCACCGCCTGATCGAAATCGGCGCGGTCGAACTGATCGGCCGCCGCCCGACCGGCAATCATTTCCACACCTACCTCAATCCCGAGCGTTCGATCGACGCGGAAGCGAGCGCGGTGACCGGTATCAAGGACGAAGACCTCATCGGCCAGCCGCTGTTCCGCGACAAGGTGGACGAGTTCCTCGCGTTCATCCGTGGCGCCGAACTGATCATCCACAACGCGGCGTTCGACGTGGGCTTCATCAATGCCGAGTTGAAGCTGTTGGGTCCGGCGTACGGACAGGTGACCGATCACGCCACGGTGCTCGATACCCTGGCCATGGCACGCACGATGTATCCCGGCCAGCGCAACAGCCTGGATGCGCTATGCAAGCGCCTGGGCGTGGACAACACGCGCCGTGACCTCCACGGCGGCCTGCTCGATGCGCAGCTGCTGGCGGAAGTCTACGTCGCGATGACCTCGGGCCAGGTGGCCCTCGATTTCGCCTTCGACGCCGACAGCGATCATCGCGGCAGTCACGTGCTGAACGACATCGTCATCACCCGTCGTCCGGTCGTCCTGCGTGCCACGCCGGAAGAGTTGGACCTGCACGCGAAGCGCCTCGACGCCATCGACAAGGCGGCCGGCGGCCAAAGCATCTGGCGCAAGCTCGAATCGGAAACGATTCACTAGAAGGCTGGGGCAAAACGGTTCTTTGTGGATGGGTGGGTGCTTTGCCGGCTCGGCTTCGCCCTCGCGGTTGGGGTGTGCGGGGCAGAGCCGTCGGCCGCCACCCTCGTCGCTCCGGTTGCACCGTCGCTCGGGAAAGGATGCCGCTGCGCGGCCATG